>CAMJXI010000001.1 GCA_946409675.1 uncultured Lactobacillus sp.
CCACCGAGATCTACACTCTTTCCCTACACGACGCTCTTCCGATCTAGAAGCCTTTAACGACCATCAAGAAGCAGCTTGATCCGGCCTTCTTTCTACAGGTGCACCGTTCGGTCATCGTAAACATCGACCAGATCATCTCACTTGAACCAGCAGAAAATCATAACTACACCCTGACCTTACAACAAGGCAAAAAAATCACGGTCGCTCGGACATACGTGAAAGATGTCAAAAAGCGGCTCCAGATTTAATGCCGCCAAAATTAACTGAAAGATATTCCTAAAATAAAAGGAAATATCTTTTTCTTTTTCCTAAATTTCTGCTATGATTGACACATTGATTTTATTTTGAACAAACAAAACCCTTTTATATCAAGGGTTTATCGTTAACGAATTCACAAACTTCGTTCTTTTTATAAAAGGGAGATCCATTTTGCAAAACAAAACAGAGAAGACAAAAAACGCGCCAATTTTGGTGCAGGTAGGCATTTTCGCCGGTATTCTCTTTGTCTCAAGTCTCATTTCGGCACTTTTTCCACCATCATTTCCGGTCCCAACCCCGGTAATTGGTTTGTTACTTCTTTATCTATTATTAACATTCAAAGTAATTAAAGTTGAATGGGTCGATTCCTTTGGCGGATTTTTGATCAGTATCATCAGCTTTATTTTTGTGCCTTCCGGAATTTCGATGCTGCAAAGTATCGATATTATGAAATCGCAAGGTTTCAAAATTCTATTGGTCATCTTTTTATCGACTATTATTATGCTCGTGACTATTTACTACTCGGCTGACTTGTTGATTAAGTGGCGGGTGAAAAATAAGATGACGGACGATGCAATCACTGGGGCGAGTGACCAGGGTCCGTGGGAAAATCCTTGGACTGAAGAAGAGGTTGCCCAACACGCAAAGGAAGACGCGGAAGCAAAATTAGCTGAAGAACAAAAAACTAACGAAAGCGAGGACGAAGAATAATGCTTGAAGCCTTAAAACAACCATACTTTGGGATTTTCGTCTCCATTGCCGTTTACTTGATTGGCGTCTTTTTGTTCAAGAAAAGCGGCGGAAAGTTTTTCTTCCAACCACTTTTTGTTGCGATGATTGTCGGAATCTTCGCCTTAATTTTATTTAGTAATATTATTCACGTTGATGTCAAAGAAGTTTATCAGACCATGTACAAGCCTGGCGGCGATATTATCTTCTGGTTTGTGAACCCAGCAACGATTGCCTTTGCGATTCCGCTTTATAAACGAAACGACATTTTGAAGAAATACTGGTTTGAAATTATCGTCTCCCTTTTGATAGGGACGGTGGTCTCAACTATCCTGATTTTCTTAGTTGCAACTCTCATGGGCCTAGACAAAACCGCAATTTTGGCAATGTTACCTCAAGGAGCTACAACTGCGATTGCGTTGCCAATTTCTGAAGCCATTGGTGGTGATCCCGCAATCACGGCCATGACCGCGATTACCAACGGCGTAATTATTTTGGCCGTTGGGGATTACTTGATTAAGTTATTCCACATGGAAAAATCTCCCGTTGCTCTGGGCTTAGGGTTAGGGACTTCGGGTCATACGCTTGGTTCTGCCAAAGCACTTCGACTTGGTGAAATTGAAGGATCAACGGCTTCGATTGCCGTGATTGTGATTGGCTTAGTAGTCGATTTGATTGTTCCGATTTTTGCACATTTAGTTATGTAAAAAACGAGCTGTGACAGAACTCGGTTATCAATTGAGTATCAAAGAAGAGCGTTTACTTAATTATCTAATTTTGCCATCTTCTTAAAATGTTGGATTTGGTTGGGAATGATAATCACGACTGCAGCGAGCAAGACCGAGTACATCATCGCCGGTGGATAAACCGTTAATGCAATGACTAATCCAGCCAGCTTGATCAAAATATCAATCCATAACCACTTACCTCGGTTGTTCATCTGCGAAACCAGTTTATCGTCATGCTTGTTGGCCTCTTTTAACAGGTGGTAGAGCATTTGATTTGCCAGAGTGATTAGTAACACCACAATCCCATAGAACGCTTGGGCAGCCGCATTATTGAAGCTAGCGGCGACAATTTGCGTGGTATAGGGAAACAAGGATGAGAAAAAGAGCGTAATAATCGCTGCCCAGACAATCTGGCCGTTAATTTTCTTAATCGGACCCCAGCTCACGTGCCAGTTGACCCACATTGTACCCAGCCAGAAGAAAGACATTGTATACGCAAAAAAATTTTCGCGAAGCGCCCAGAAGCCTGCAAAACTGACTGGGTCTGGTTTTTGTAAGCCAAAAATCAGAATCGTCATAATAATTGCGAGGACCCCATCCATGAACGAGGTCAATCTCGATTTGCTCATCATATTCATTCTCCCAAGATACTTTAATTCAATTACTCCATTATTTTGCTAATTTTTCTTTTGCCTTATTAAAACATAAAAACCCCTAACATGTGCAAATTTGCATCCCTGTTAGAGGTTCAATTCTAATAATCTTTACTTAGTTACGAAATCTATTCCACCAGTGTTCCTTTTCATCCTTCAGCTGCATATCAGCCAAAGTCCGGTGTTCTGGGGTCTTGCCTTCATCAAAATTCTCTTGTGCTCTTGCCAAAATACGGCCGCGCGGATCAGCCTTTGCAAGATCTTGTTCTTCTTGTGCCTTAGCAACCTCTTCCATATCAGGTAAGTCATCAGCGAAGACCTCTTCGACTTCGACTTCCTCAACTTTAGGAGTTGGTTGAGCAACAGGCTTTTTAACTTCTTTGGGTTCATCCGCCTTACTCAAGAGTTCTTGATTTTGACTCTTGATGGTCGCCATTTCTTTTTGCAACGTATCGATTGCCTTATTCTGCTTGGTAATCGTTGCTTGAAGCGACGCCATCAACTGTGCCATCTCTGAGGTTTCAGTTTCTTCAATGGTTAGTGGAACCTCAGCCGAGCTCTTCTTTGTTTTCACAACAAAGATTTGGTTAGCAGCTTCCTTCAAGGTTAACGAAGAGGTCTTGTTCAACTCTGCAAAATCCTTGATATCCGTGAGATTTTGCTCAGTGTAAAGACGGGTATTTTGTTTCGTCCGTGAGAAATAATCGTCATCTTGCACAACATCTTCAACAATCAATGAATATTTCCGCAAAGTCGCCACACTAATACCCAAGCTCTTCGCTGCTTCGTTTGGTGCTACCAAATTTTCGAGACCATGATTTTCCGTCATGATAATTTCCTCCAAAGATAAACTACTATAATTATATAGTTAATCCCGGCTAATTTCCAGACTAGTCCACGTTATGGCTAAGTTCTGTCTTATGATTATGACGCTCAATTCCAAGTTGGATTAAACGGTCGATTAATTCGCTGTATGGAATACCAGCTTGTTCAAACAATTTAGGATACATACTAATGTTAGTGAATCCTGGAAGTGCGTTTAATTCATTGAAAATTACTTCGTTAGTACCCTTTTCAAGCATGAAGTCCACTCGTGCAAGGCCAAAAGCCTCGAGTTTTTGGTAGATGGCAATTGCTTGTTCGCGAATTGTATCCCGTGCTTCATCAGGAATCGCAGCAGGAATTTGTAACGTTGAAGTTGATGAATCGTCATACTTATTTTCGTAAGTATAGTAGTCGTTTGTTGCGTTGACGATTTGGCCCACGCCAGAAACGATGGGACGATCATTACCAAGGACAGCAGTCTCAACTTCGATCATGTCGATTGCTTCTTCAACTAAGACTTTATCGTCATACTTGAATGCTTCAGCAAGTGAAGCTGCATATTCGGCCGCATTATGTGCTGGTGAAATACCAACAGATGATCCTTGGTTAGAAGGCTTGATGAATAATTTCTTACCTAACTTAGCTGAAACTAAGTCGTAATCAACTAATTCTGGTACTTGATCCTCATATTGCGGACGCTTGATGACAATCCAATCAGCGACTTTCAAGCCGATGTCTTCTGCCAAAATTTTGGAGAAATCTTTATCCATGGTTGCGGCAGCTCCCAAAACATCAGAGCCGACAAATGGCACGTCGAGAACCCGGAAGAGTCCTTGAATGGCGCCATCTTCACCGATATTACCGTGAATAATGGGGAAGAAAACGTCCATCTTCGGATAGTCACTCAATTCGAAGATATGGTTAATATTTTCGACGCTATGTGGGCGTTCCACCACGTACTTAGCGTCTTGTAACAAATTATTTGATTCTACGGGATTAGCTAGATAGCCATCCTTAGTCATCCCCATGGGATAGACTTCATACTTGTTCTTGTCAATTGCATTGTAAATATTGAAGGCGGAATTGACTGATACTTCGTATTCAGACGACATGCCACCAAAAAGTAAACCTACCTTAATTTTTTCTGTCATTATATTGACCTCTCTACAATTACTCGAACCCTTATTATACTAATTATTTTTTGATTTTAAAACTTTTTTTAAATTGATCGTTAGATTACCAATTATTTCTGAAGTTCACTATAATGAGATTAACCATTGGAGGGATTTTATGCATTTGAACAGAACCAAAAAAATGTTGGCCAGTTTAAGTGTCGCATGCTTATTAAGCTTGCCCGTTACACAAGTGATTGTTCCAACGGGTAATGTTGACGCGGCTATTTTTACGAAGACCGAGAAAGAGCTGGTAGACCAGCTCCAAACTAAATACGAAAATCTCGATAAGACGCCTTACTCATCAGCAAACCTCTATGAGGTGGCGCCTAGTTTAGTGGACCCATTTTCTGCAGGTACTTTACCAGCGGCTTACATTAACGCGCAAGTCGCGTACATTAATTACTACAGATCTCTTTTTGACTTGCCCGCAATTGTTTCTAACGCAGCGGACAATCAGGCGGCTCAAGTTACAGCCAGCGTCATGGCGGCAGCCCAGGCTAGCCCTTATGTCGATCAACATGGTCTAAACAGTGTGACCCAGCCAGAATTTATCGATCAAGAAAACTGGTTGACTGCACGTCAAGTTTCATCATCTTCAAACTTGAACTTCAGTTCCTACAATGAAAGTTCAGGCGACGTTGTAACCGACTATTTGAAAGATAATTACAACTTAACCGGTAACGATACAGGTCACCGGGCTTGGCTACTTTCTACCAGACTTTCTCGAACGGGGATTGGGGCAGCTTACGGAACTAACGGTATTCGTTATTCCGTTCAAACTGTCATGTACGGAGACGATATCTTCCGTGCCCCAACAAAGAACTCGGTTCCCTATCCTAGTACAGGTGTCTTCCCAATCGAATTATTGCAAGGTGGCAATATTCCTTGGTCCTACTACCTTTCTGATACGAAACTAACGACTACCCCACAAATCACGGTGCGTGACATAGATACTGGCATCACTTCAACCGCAACAAACGTGGGCAACTATAGCAGTCACCAGTATGGGAACTTTAATACAATTTTGACTTATTACCCAGGCAATATTAACTTGGTGTCTGGTCACGAGTATCAAGTCGTGATTCAGGGTGTCGCAACGTACAACTTCAAGTTGTACAACCAAGTTCGGGCAAACCAACCAGCTTATGAGACGCCTGCCACTAAGCCAGTCGTTGAAAAATCCGTGACTGACGTCTTGCGTGATCAACTAACTAAGCAGGCTGAGAAATTACGTGATTCGCTCGATGCTGATCGCTTAGTTTCACCAGCCGTGTTTGGCAGATCTTACCAAGATAAAAACAGGATTTACAACTTGGGAGCTGAGCAGTGGTACCATGACTTCTACCATTATTCCAACCCGGAACTACAGGCCGGAATTTTGGATGTGCGCGAGCACACGATGAATCGCGAAGTATTTACGAGTCCCTATGCTAATCAGCAAACCTCAACGCACGCCTACCTCGAGGCTGGAAAGTCATATCCTTATGGTCAGAAAATTGAGCACGATGACTTCACGTGGTACTACTTGGGAACCAACCAATGGGTCCGCCAGAAAACAATAAAAACTGTTATCGCTACTAAAATTTAACATTTAAACAAACAATTTTGATTGTATCTAACTCAGAAATATTCTAAAATATAATTGTAAGGATAGCTTGCAAACTGGGGCCATCTCCACAAAATATTGTGCGAGATGGGAAAAGGCAACTAACTTTTAATAGTTAGCTGCCTTTTATTGTGCTGTTGTTTTATTTTGCATTTTCTGTTTGTTAAATTACTTGGCGAATTACAAGAACAAGTTAGCCACTTTGCTATTTAGCATCAAACAATGATATCAATTAAATTTCTAACATCCTACTATGCAGGATTGAAATTGTTCTTCAGGTGTTTTATAGCCGAAGATTTTTCTTGGTAACTGGTTTAGTGTCGTGGCAATTGTTTCAACTTGTTTCGGTGTTGCTAGGTCCATTGATACGCCTTTAGGAATGAACCTTCTAATCATTCTATTGTGATTCTCATTTGTGCCTCGTTGCCAAGCTGAGTATGGACTAGCGTAGTAAACATCAACCGCCAACTGATTCAAATCCGCAAATTCTGAGCCATTGTCAGCCGTGATTGTCTTAATACAAGATCCATACTCTTTCATGATTTTATGCATCTCATAAACTACTGAGTCTGCATCACGACCATCAATGAGTCTGAGAATTTGAAAGCGTGACTTACGTTCAATCAATGTTAATATCACACTCTCTTGTCCATCACGTTTGCCTTGAACCGTATCTAATTCAAAGTGTCCAAATTCTTCTCTAGTATCAATGGATTTGGGACGTTCTTCGATACCTCGGCCTAGAATACGCTTGTGCTTCTTAGTCTTGTGTTTCTTGGCTTGACGAAGCAGCTTGGAAGTTAGATCAATGTTTTTAATCTCAAGTAATTGGTCATCAATGTAGTTGTAAAGAGTTGTTGTACAAACCATTTCTTCAGGTCTAAATAAGTTCCTAGACTTCGCTCTACCAACAATTGCATCTAATGACCAATGCTTAGTTTTAAATTGGCTAACCGTATACGCTAGGAAATCACCAACATCAGAAAGTTTTCGATGTCTATGACATTTCAATCTTTCACGCTCATAACGATCTTGAGCAGAATCATGATTGTATTCATAGCGATAAACCCGTTGGCCATTATAGTTAGTAACTTGTTTTACAGTTCCACGATTAATCTCGTTATCGATTGTTTGCCTGGAGATACCTAATTGACGGGCAATTTCACGATTGGATAAGCCAGAATCGTGACCAAATTGGATTTGGTCTCTTTCATTAGTATTTAGATGATGACCTCTAACGTGGGGTGTGGTAAGGTGTAATAGCATCAAATCAAACTCTACTTTCATTGCTAGTGTAGGAACTCCAATGATAACATGTTTGATTTGGTGTTTTTTCTTTTTCAAGAAAGATATTAACTTAAGTGGCTAACTTGATTTTATAATTTGTATTGTTAAATTACTTGTTTAACTTCTTTTCAAATTTATAAATAAAGTAAGCATTAAAACAAAGTAGCATCAATCCTAAAACTAGTTGAGTCCAATTACCATCTCTTGCGAATCTAGCTTGTCCCACGTAAAATCCGCCAATAGCAGGAATTATTGTAAGTGCAATTATATTATAAATTAATTCAGATTTTTTCACATCATAACCCTCTAAAACATACCACCAGCACAAACAAATTATATACTCATACACAAATCCCAGCAACAATTTCGCGGATATAAATTTTATATAATTAAAGTTTTTATTCCCAATCAAGCTTTAAAAATCAACTTTTATCGATTTGCTAAAGTCTAATACGGGTTTTTGATTACCCTTTGTTGCAAGGATAGCTTGCAAACTGGGGCCATCTCCACAAAATATTGTGCGAGATGGGAAAAGGCAACTAACTATTAATAGTTAGCTGCCTTTTATTGTGCTGTTTATTTAACTTTTAAATAACCTATTTAGTGGTACTCAGATTAAACGGAATAACCGAAACGATGAATAATCCCACTCCAACAATTACAAGTTCGAGGAAAATTCCACTTCCAACCTCGAGCATCAAACCGGCCGTTTGACCAAAAACCCGTTCCACATTCATCACTGAAGGCAGGATGGAAATTATGCCAAAAATTCCAATCAAGAAAGCACCAGCCCACATTGAGGAGCCAAAGAAATTATGGATAATCTCGCGTGGTCCAAAATAATGTTTTAAACGCAAGATAACCGAGATAATCATCAATGCTGCTAATAAAATGATTGCCCCACCGATAATCCAGCCAAGCGTTACCGCGTTTGCAAACTTCAAGACTGTATCTAGATCAAACCCTGAAGCAACTGCGTATTGCGCCGTAAACTCACTTTTATTAATCAACTTTTGGACGGATTTAGCTTCAGTCGACGAGTCATCATCGATTTTTTGCACTAACAATTTTTGAATATCCTTAGCTAACTCACTAGTATCAGTTTTGAACCAATGAAAGCCCAAAGTGTAATCCAACAGTTCATTAGCAATAGGCAAGGTTTGGGTCGAGTTTAAAAGATTCTTATCTGAATCTTTATCTGAACCGAGGTAGTTAGCAAACGAGTCAAATCTCGCGTTGACCGCATTATTAACTACTTCGATGTTGCTGTCCTTAGCAATCTGGTTCTTCATGAACCCGGGGTTCATAATTGTCCCCATGAAAAAAGCCACAGCAACCAAGATAAAGATACTAAACCCCAAGAATCCGCGGTATTTACTGTTTTCTTCCTGATTTATGCGATGCATATCGCTTCTTTGCCGTGTCTTTTGTTCTGTCATATTTTCTCCAACTAAGCGAGAATTTCTGAGTCTTCATCAAACATTGCGTTTAAAATCTTGCTGACTTCAGAAATATCCGTTTTCTTGATAAATTGTTTTGCATCACCAATTGTCTTTTCAATTTGTTCACGGGTGAAGCCCATGAATGTTGAAAGAAATGAGTTGACCATGTAAATCGAAATTTCTTCTGCAGTAACTTTGAATTGATCTCTCTTAGTATACAAGCTGGCACCACCGGCTACCATATAAGTTAAGCCGATTTCCATGTCTTTGTCGTTACCAAAAGCATCTTTCAACCCTTCGTCGTTCATCCAAAGAATAATCAGACGAACCCAGTCGTCGAGTGAATCGCTGTTGCCAAAAATACTATTTAAGACATTGTAGATTCCTTCATCATAGACACCTAATTCCAGAATGGTATTCAAAAAGACCATCATTGCAGTGTACTCGTTTGATGAAGCAATACCTCGTTTATTTAAGTCACGTAAAATAGTTGAGAATACGTTGTGTAGAATATCGTTAATCAATTCGGTCTTGTGTGGGTAATATGATTGTAGTAATGATTTAGAAATTCCTGCATCATCAGCAATCATCTGTAAGGAAACGCCCCCCAAGCCGTGTTCCTTCACTAAGACAAAAGTACTCTTCAAAATAATTTTACGCCGTGTCATATTTTTTTTACGTGCCATTTATATTCTCCTTGATTTCAATAACTGAATTATATCAAAGCCTTCTGTATTCGTATAGTGTTTAAACTTATAATTGCACATAATTTTGTAATTCCTTAATAACTAAACTTGCCTAGTTTTAGGCAAACAAAAGCGGTTACATCTATGCTATAATTCAATATATTAAGTACTACAAGCTGTTCCAAAATTTTGCAGTAAATAAAGTAAGAATATTTTATAAAATTTAGGTGGATATTATGGATATTTCAGAATTACAGGTTGGCTTTAAAGATGTTTATGATACAGATGCAACAAATTTCTTCTTCTCACCCGGTCGAATCAATTTGATTGGTGAGCATACGGATTATAACGGCGGTCATGTTTTCCCAGCCGCAATTTCTCTCGGGACTTACGCCGCTGTTTCGCCCAGTAAGGATAATGAACTTCATTTCTTTAGTGCAAACTACCCCAAGAATGGTGAAGTAGTTGTTTCATTAACAAACTTGGAATACAAAAAAGAAGATAGCTGGACAAACTACCTCAAGGGCATGTTTACTTTCCTAGATCAGACTCCTGACCAAGATGCCTACTCATTTGGTTTGAACATCTACATCAAGGGTAATTTACCAGCAGCCTCTGGCCTTTCTTCTTCTGCTTCGATGGAAATGCTCGCCGGAATTATTATCACCTCGATGTACGACATCGAAATCGACCCACTAGAAATCGTGCAGACCGGTAAACAAGTCGAAAACGAATATATCGGCGTCAATTCTGGAATCATGGATCAATTCGCGGTAGAAATGGGCAAAAAAAATCAGGCCGTTTTCCTAGATACGAATACTTTGGAATACAAGTTATTCCCAATCAACCTAGAAGACATGAGCATCGTGATTATGAATACCAACAAGCCACGTAACTTGGTTGATGGTAAATATAATGAACGACGGGCTGAATGTGAAGAAGCACTTACTCGTTTACAAGACGTCGTGAACATCGAATCCTTAGGCGAACTCGATGAAAAGAGTTTCGATGAATATTGCTACGCTATTGGTGATGAAACCTTAATTAAGCGGGCACGTCATGCAGTCATTGAAAATCAACGGACGATTCGCGCCGGCGAAGCAATGACCAACAACGACTTGCAACAATTTGGTCGGCTCATGAACGCCTCTCATATTTCGTTGGAATATGATTATGAAGTTACGGGTATCGAACTCGACACGTTAGTGCACACGGCTTGGCAACAAGACGGTGTTCTTGGAGCACGGATGACCGGGGCTGGTTTTGGTGGTTGTGCCATTGCCCTAGTTGAAAATGACGCAATCGACAATTTGAAAAAAGAAGTCACTGCTGCTTATGAAAAAGCAACGGACTTCTCACCAAGTTTCTACATCACTGAGATTAGTGATGGCCCAATTGAATTGTTTTAAAACTAAAATGAGCCTCCAATCTAAGATTGGAAGCTCATTTTTAATTACACTATCTTTTGGGAGATATTATATTGTTTTGCTTTTACACTTCGCTTCTAAATAACCGATAGAACAAAATCAATTGCGCCTTTAGGGTCACGAGTTAATTTAATATATTCCGCACCTTTTGTTGCAACAACTTTAACCCCAAGCTTTTCAGAGTCTTTTTGAATATCTTCTAAGTATGAATTAACTTGTGGCGCAAGGACAATTAAATCAAAATCTTTCATAATGTCATAATGCGAACCGTACGCCCCTGCTTGTGCAGTAATCTTAGCTCCGGTTTCTTTAGCCCCTTCTTCTAAGGCATTGGCAAGCATGGCACTTGTTCCGGCCCCAGCACATAGAACAAGTACTCGTTTCCCATCACCAACTTTTTGAGCTGTATCTTCCGTTAATGCTACTTCGACTGGTACCATATCGTTGTCAGTTTCTAAAATTTCACCATCAACTGTTTCCAGCTTTGCACTTTCTTGCTCTAATAATTCAGCATCGTATGCCTTAATAAATGGCAAATAAATAATTGCGTCAACAACAATAAGTATTACTGCCAACAAGACTGCTAATAAGCTCACTCCAGTACCTAAAATCAATCCAATTGGTGCAGGTGTAGCCCACGGAAGGACATACATAAAACTATTCATACTTAATACATCAACGAAAAATTTGAAAATCCAAACGTTGATAATTGGAGCCACTAGAAACGGTACAAAAAAGTATGGGTTAAGAATAATTGGTGCGGCAAACAATAGTGGTTCATTAACCGCAAACATAACCGGAATAAATGAAGCTTTACCAACCGCCTTTAACTGCTTTGAACGAGCGAAGAGTAGGAATAGGAATGGCACCACAAGGGTAGCCCCGGTGCCACCCATTGTTCCTACAAAGTTTCCAAGACCAACAGTTAATACTTTAGCTGCATGTTCACCGTTTTGGAAAAGTTTAAGGTTTGCTTCAACATTTGAATAAATAATTGCCGCAATAGCAGGTTCAACAATTGATGGGCCGTGAACTCCTACAAACCAGAAGAGTGCCATTGCGCCCCAAATTATTGCAATTCCCAGGTAGCCATCAGCTGCAGTAAACAAAGGTTGTAAAGCTGTAATAACAGTACTTGCAAAAGATTCATTAAATATAGTTCTAAATGCAACATCAATTAATACTGCTCCAAAAACTGCTAGTGAGAATGGAATAACGTCTCTAAACATTTGAGAAATCGTTCCTGGAACTTCCTTAGGCATCTTAATAGTTAGATCTCGTTTAACACAAAACTTATAAATATTAACCGTTAGGAATGCCGCTACAAATGATGCTAGTAGTCCTTTTGTTCCCATGAAGTCACTTGCTAATCCACCTTCAATTTGATTAACACTGAGCATGAAGAAGCCAGCGATTGCGGCGAGCATTACTGACACTTCGTTGATGCTTTTACCACTCTCCATTTTTCTATTCATTGAGACAGCGAGGCAACGAGCTGTTGTAGCTGCAACTAAGACCCCAACAATACCCATTGAATAACCATAGACTTTCCACAACCATGTAGACACATCTTTTGGCAACGCAAATCCAAACACTTCAGGTAGAGCTGCTATCATAATAAAAATACTGGAAAATAATATTGCTGGCATTGCTGTTAGAAAGCCATCACGGATGGCGCCTAAATAAATATTTCGAGAAATTTTTTCAAAAAAAGGTTTTCCTTTTTCAATTTGCTTGATAATTGTATTCATCTTCTAAGACTCCTCTTTATTTTTGATATTTATTTTTATAAAGTTCAAGAAAATCTTGAACTAAATCCCTCAAGAGTAAACTTGTCATCAAATGATCTTGTCCATGAATAAAAATGAAGCCAATATCTAAATTACTACCAGCGGCCTCGTCGGCAAGTACCTGAGTCTGAGAGTTGTGTGCCAACTTCAAACTTTCATCTGCCTCTTTTAAAGACTCGTCTACGTTATCAAAATTTCCTTGCCGTAATTCACTAAGCAATTTAATTAGTATACTTCTGGCCTCACCAGAATATGCAACAATCTCAAAACCCAACATCTGCAATTCTTCTTTATTCATAATCTGTCCTCTATCTATTGTTGTAATCTAGACAATAGTCTTAGTTTCACTCACTAATTTGTACCAATAAGCTGATTCCTTTGGATATCTTTTTTGCGTCTTAAAATCGGTATAAAACAAGCCATAGCGCTTATTGTACCCATTAGTCCAAGAGAACATATCCATCAGTGACCATAAGAAGTATCCCTTAACATTTACACCATCTTCGATAGCATCACTCAGTGCACCGAGATATTGACGTAAGTAATCAATTCTAGGTTTATCCATAATGATTCCATCCTCAAAATCATCTTTATAACCCATTCCATTTTCAGTAATATAAATCTTGTTATAATGTGGATAATCATGCTTAATTCTCATAAGAAGATCATATAAACCTCTTGGATAAATTAGCCAGTCCCAGTCAGTCCTTGGTATCCCTTCTTTATAAACTCTTTCAGCAATTCCATTCACACGATAAACAGATGTGCCTTTATCTCCGGTACCATTGTGAGTAATTTCGTTTGGACCTTTATATGCTTTACAGAAATGACATTGATAATGATTAATTCCCAAGAAATCGTTTCGGTGAGATGCTTTTTCCATTTCTACGAAATCTTCTTCTAAAAACTCATAAGTAGCATTCTGAGCCTCACAAATTTCGTCAAGTGCTGCTAACATTTCATCTGTATAATGGCCAACATATGTAGCCTCTAGTAAAAATCGAATTGATAGAGCATCTTCTAAAAACGCTGCATGTTCATCCTCATCAGAAGTTGAGTTAGCATATTTTGTTTCTAGCGAATGAACAACACCAATTTCTCCTTTATAACCATTTTCTTTGAATACGTTAACGGCCTTTGCATGAGCAAGCATCATATTATGCAAGCACATGATAATTTTGGTGAAATCGTATTTAACTGCCGGCGGAAAAACTCCTAAGAGATATTGGTTTGTAGCAACTGGATATATTTCATTGAAAGTGCTCCAGTATCTAACTTCCGTAAACTCTTCAAAACAAAATTTTGCGTAGTCAACAAATGCATCAACATTATCTCTATTCAAGAAATCTCCTTGATCAAACAAGGCTTTCGGAGTATCAAAATGGTGTAAAGTAACGAACGGAAGAACATTATGTTCCTTACATTTTTTAAAAATATCGTGGTAATAATCAATCCCAGCTTGATTGGGTTCACCCACTCCTTCCGGAAAAATTCTACTCCAAGCAATCGAAAGTCTTAATCCGTTGACACCGAATTTTTCGCATAATTCTATGTCCACAGGATATTGATGATAAAAATCACTAGCGGGATCTGCACCAAATCTGCCTTGCTCTTTTAAAAACTCATCCCACGCAACTGCACCCTTGCCATCTTCTTTAGTAGCACCCTCGCATTGATATGCGGCAGTAGCACCGCCAAAAATAAAATCCTTTGGTAATTTCTTCATTAATTTTCTCCTCTTTAATTAATTAATCTTTGAATGTGGATTGTTAGGTAAACTTTTTCACTTGCATTCAATTTAAAACCCGTTTTATCAACAATTATTTGATACATTTGTTCGGCTACGCAATAAGCAGCTGGATATTCATTTTTCAAATCTTTTTCCATTTTCTCTGCGAACTCGTCGGGAGCAGATTCCCCAGTCCTTTCAAGCATATATTTCATATGAATCATTAATCTATCGTAAAAATTCTGTGTTTTTTCGGTTCGAATAATTCCTTGGAGTTCTAGTTTATTTTCTATTAAGCGGAGGACTTTTTGCTCTGATTCATAGGTATTTAAAGACTTCAGGGTCGGATCTGCCGTCTTTCCTTGAGCATTTATAAAATGAATTCCGATGTTTTTAATCTCATCGTTTGGAAAATTGATGTCTAATCTATCTCTGATTATTCTGAGTGCATCTTTGGCAATTTTATATTCCGTTGGATATTGATCATTAATATCTGGAAGTAAACTATTTTGATACTCACCATTAACTAGTCGTTTATAATTCCAATAGATATGGTCTGTTAAAGTAACATAGATATATTCTTGAACCGAATAATGGTAATTGTTAATTGCGTTCTCAATAATTTCGTACGCGGTTGTAATAAAATTTAGCGGGACATCTTTCAAAAGAAATGAAAAGTTTCGTTTTGATTCTTCGCTTTTTAAAATAAATAAGTTTTGAACTAATTCTTCAGGAATCAAGTCTCCTTTCTTTTTTTGAAAGACAAGGCCCTTACCCATCGCAATAGCCTGTTCATTATCTTTTTTAACAATTGCAATATTGTTGTTAAGCACTTGAACTACTCTGTACACATTTTTCACCTCGTTTCAAAAAAAAAACCACAAACAACTGATTGAGATCAATCAGTTACTTGCGGTTTTTGCCTAATTAAATAGTAACAACCCACTAATATTTATTTCCCCTTCAGATTATCATCTAAATTCGAAAATGTAAACCCTTTTATAAAAAAACATTTGTTTCCGTATATACTCAATAAAACTAAAATGAGCCTCCAATCTAAGATTAGAAGCTCATTTTTAATTATTATCAGAATTTCAAAAGATTTTGTGCATCGAAAATCTCGTGAATTGATTTGTCATGGTAGATGTGTTCAATAGCAGCAGCCATCAAGCCATCAACCGACAAGACTTTGGTATTCTTTGGATATTTATCTGGTGGGTTAATAATTGAATCAGTCGTAACAATTTCGTCGATTGGTAAAGTATTAATCAATTCAGTAGCGTTTTGTGAGAGTAAGGCATGCGTAGCAGCCACAATCACTTTTTTAGCTCCAGCTTTAACCAATGATTTAGATGAATAACCAAGACGCATCCCTGTATCGATAATGTCATCAACAATCACTGCTGTTTTACCGTTAACATCCCCAATAATATCGTGAATTGTGTCGTCATAGTGTGAACCACGTTGGTCAACAATCGCGATTGGAGCATCGAAGAATTCAGCAAACTTACGTGCCATGTTTGTACCACTGTGATCTGGTGAAACAACGACAACGTCTTTAATTCCTTCGTCAATCAAGTAACGTGCCATGATTGAACCAGCTTGTAAGTGATCGACTGGAATATCGAAGAATCCTTGAATTTGTGGTGCGTGTAAATCAAGGGCGATGACGCGATCAGCGCCTGCTTCTTCAATCAAGTTAGTAACTAACTTAGCAGTAATTGGTTCGCGAGCGTGTGTCTTACGGTCAGCACGAGCATAAGCCATGTAAGGAATCACGATATTTACTTCATGTGCAGAAGCACGTTTTAAAGCATCGATGATAATCAACAATTCCATCAAGTTTTCATTAACGGGATCTTGGATTGATTGGATGACATAAACGTCATCACCACGAACAGTTTCCTCAATATTGATATTGATTTCGCCATCACTAAAGTGCTTGATCGAGGTGCTAATTAATGGATAACCTAATTTCTTACTTGTTGCTTCGGCTAATGGTAAATTACCGTTCAAACCGATTAACTTAATGGGATGCTTTGATTCAGTCATTTTTTTCCTCACTTAAAAATTTCAAATTTCAACATGAATATCATAACAAATTTTATTGTATTTTCATATGTTGGATTAAAAAAACCTGCGTTAGCAGGCTTTGAATTGGATTAAATTATTAAATATTTATTTTTTAGCTTCTGGTTGATCCGTTGCTTTTTTGCCTAGCAAAACTTCTTGAATAGCATTGTACATCTTGTCGGCATCGGGAACGTTTGTTGGATCAAATGCTTTTAAGATGACTGAGTGCCGGTCGCCGGATAATTTTCTGGCAGGTACGGCAACTTCAGGAATCTTTTCACCCTTGAAGATAAAGCGGAAATAACCCGCATTGAAAAAACTAGGTTTCTTGTAATCAAGTCGTTCTATTTCGGAAAGTTCAAACTCTAATTTGCCATCTCCGATGTAGTCTACCAGACTAACGCCAGGTTTTCTTTGAACAAAAACATGAGTTTCATTCAATTTAATTGTGCCATTTACGCCTTCAACAATCATTTCAGCCATTTTTTTCTCCTCAATAATCTCTGTCTTACCTTTATTTTACAGTTTATTACTGTAAAAATCTGCTAAGATTAAAAGAAAAACGGATGGTCAATCATGAACGTCAAAGATTTAACTGAACTCTTACACGCCCTGCAAAATAGCGAACTCGAAATTACCGCGGAATCTTCTGCAGTTCCGGGTGTCTACCTGCTCTCAGAAGCATATTCGAAAACAGAAGATGCTGACCCAATCGAGGGTTTCTTGAAGAAATCCCTCGACATGGTTGGACTGAGCGGCTTTCTCCAAGCCAAGAAAAATATCTTCGCCCTGCCTTTTGATCCCGCTACAATCAAAATCCAACCTGATGAGAGAGTGATTTTAATTTCTAAGCACGTCCTCGATGCGGTGACCTTCTTGCCTAACTCCGACAAGTTAGCCGAAATCGTCCAGCTTTCGAAGAATTACACAATTAACTTTATTGCTGATCATTTTGTTTTTGTCAAAGATGAGGTTTAATGCCTTTAATACCAACTAGGTTTGTCACCGGCAGTATTTGGTTTATTGACCCCAACAGACTTCTTGACTTGTTCCTTAGGATTCAAAATCAAATGATAAACGAATGCAGCAATACTCTTTCTGGAGACTTCAGTACCTTTGAAGTCTTCATTTTTTTGCGTTAATTCGTAGTCCACTTCAGTTTTGTCAGTCAACCATGCTGGTCTAATCACCGTGTAATCAAGTTTTGAACCCTCAATCACGTCAGCTGCACTGCGGTAATGGGTAATGTAGTCACCCAATACTTTGTTGTTCCATTCGCCAAACTTACCCGGAACTTCGTCGTAAATGCCTAAAGTAGAAATCCAAATAAGTCGTTTAACTTTGTTAGCGGTCATCGCAGCAACAACGTGTTCAGCTTGTTCCTTGATGTTGTTGCCTGCTAAGTTAGCGGAAACAACATCTTTGCCAGCAACTGCTTGGCTGAGCGTGTCTTTGTCCAAAATATCGCCCTCAACAAGGGTTACGCCCTCGTGAGCATTTTGGAAATCAGCCAATCTTTCTTTGTTCCGTAAATATAGTGTGAGCTCCATGTCTGTGTCTGCTGCTAAGAATCTCTCAGCTTGGCGGGCAATTTGGCCGTTAGCACCTAAAATTAAAACTTTTGTCATGATTATTCCTCCTGAATTAATTAAGTATTTTGCTTAAGTAATTATCACTTACTTTTGCAAAGTGAGTATAAGCCTTATTTAATTTCTATGCACGTATATCAATTTACTTTTAAAAAGTATTTATTAATGCTCAAAGTAATCGATGGCATAAAAAGAACGAGAAAAAGAAAAAAGAAACAAAAAAATAAAGCCAACTCAACTTCTGAGTTAGCTTTACTAGCATTATTCTAAAATTAAACAGATTTTTCTGCGACTTGGTCAGTTTCTGCGACCGGATCCTTGTCTTCCACAAAGAATTCCTTCATCACATTTAACAGCTTCAAGCTATGTACCACATAACTTGAATGAGTTTGGCGGGGCATTACCACAATGCGACTATCCTTGATTTTCTCAGAGAATTGTCTGGTATGTTCAACCTTGACGCAATCTTTTTCGCCCACCAAAGTTAATGTTTTCGCCGTAATTCGACGCAATTCAGCATCCGAGATATCGGGGCCATTCAACATCATGTCAATTTCTGGCTTTCTTTGGAAGAAAT
Source organism: uncultured Lactobacillus sp. (assembly GCA_946409675.1). Classification (GTDB taxonomy): domain Bacteria; phylum Bacillota; class Bacilli; order Lactobacillales; family Lactobacillaceae; genus Amylolactobacillus. Next base: position 18,575 of record CAMJXI010000001.1, read on the forward strand.
TAATCACACGATACTTCATCTGCTCAGATTTTTCCAAGCCGTCCGGATTCACGTTAGCACCCGCAACCATCAATCTTTGCGTGATATTCGTATATTGGCTCGCTAACATCAAGCCGACAATCCCACCATCACTGTACCCGAAAATATATGGGTGACGTAAATCGAGTTTTCTAATAAACGCCGCCACATCTTCAACGTAAAGTTGATAATTCATCGGTACACCTTGTTGGCTTTGCCCGTGGTCTCTTGCATCAATCGCATAGACCGTGTAGTACAAAGCTAGTGGTGCAATAATTTTGTCAAAAATAGAACTGTCTTCTTGATTCCCATGTAGTAAAATCAAGGGGTGACCAGAACCGAGTTTTTGATAATTGAGTTCAACATTATTTACCTTAATTCGCATATGTTCCCCATTTCAAAAATATAAATTGTTTCACTAAAAAGTCTTATTTGTTTCATTCTAATATAATATGCTGATAAAATTAAAGTAACAAAACTGTAAGGAGCCCCGATTATGGATAATGAATCAATTTTTTTCAACCCAGGAGACGCTATTGCTAACTCACGCGACTTCCGCGAAGCCCGTCGTAGCGCCGAAGTAATTAAAAAAGAACGTCCCACAGAAAAGCAAATCATCATTGCAGAAGAAGATGGCACAGAAATTTATGCAGTCTACTATGCAGATGATGCAACTAGTCCAAATTTTGGGACGCCCCATCATATCAAAGATTCATTTTGATTTTGATCTTTGGCAATCTTTTTAGCGGCTGCGGCCGCTTTTTTTTGTTCATCGGCATCCCTAACAAGGGTCTTAATAATGCCATCCCACACCCGGTAGTTTGCCCGGAAGTTATCTGGTATTTTCTTCGGATTGAGATCATGAACCATACTATCGGAACGTTGGAAGTAGTGGTAGTAAGGCTTCGACGTGTAGTAGAATCCTTCACTCAACGAAAGATACTTCACGTTGAAGATTTGGTCTTCCATAAACGCCAAGTCGGACACGAATTCCATCTTGTTCTGACGGACGATTCTCGTCTTGTAACCCTTGTTCCAAGTGTAACCTTTAACACTCGAGAAGATGTTGGTTAGTGAAAGCATGGCTTCTTTGCGAGACAAATAGCCATAACCCGGTTTGCCGGCTTTTTTACCCTTAGGGTCTATCCAAAAACCGCAACAAACCATGTCGACGTCATGTTTAGCAAATGCGTCCACAAAAAAATCAACAAACCCAGCATCTACCCAATCGTCACCATCATGGAAGGTGAAATAAGGTGTGTCAACTTTGCTCATTCCGAGATTTCTCGATGACGACAAACCACCATTTGGTTTAGTAATCACTTCAAAAGATTCAAATTGACTTCTGTAAGCCTCAACTTTTGCAAGTGTTTGGTCGGTTGATCCGTCATTGATAATTAATAATTTAAAATTTTTATTTTTTTGATTAGCGAGGCTCTTCAAAGCCCGATCGATGTACTTCTCCACATTGTAAACAGGCACAATTATGGTCAGTAATGGTTGTTGTAACAAATTATTACCCGCCCTTCATTAATGCACATTATAACATTGCCTCGAACTTTTACATAGAAATCAAAGTAAAGATTCTTTAAAGAAAGCAACGGTCTCGTTCATAATCGGCTGCGTCAAAAGGTGCCCGTATTCGTCCGTCCGCACAAAAGTCATGTTCTGATTTTGCGGATTATCCTTCGTTTGCTCGTAGAAATCAGAAACCTGGCTGAAAGGAACTTTTGGATCCTGTTGGTCGTGCCATAAATAAAACGGCCGATTTTTGATTTTTTCGGGCTGAGCTAACAGATCGAAGTTTTCGACCCAGCTGAGCGTCTGCCAAAATGGTTCCGGCAAAATATCACCCATTGCTTTGGACCGCGCAAAAATTAAATTGCGATAGTTCACCAGTTCAGGGGTTCCCATCAAGCAAGCTGCTGCCTTAATGAAGTCATTGGCTCCCAGTAACGCACTCGTGGTCATGCCACCCATCGAAACGCCCATCACGCCGATTTTGTCCCGGTCAATTAACCCAAGACGGTCCGCGTGATCAATTATCTGGTTGAATTCGACAATATTTGCCTGAATCGTCTGCCAAAAAGTAAAAGAGCGAATGGGCGAAACCTTGCTGATCCGCTCACCATGGTTCAACGCATCGGGTGCAAAAACCCGGAAGCCAGCATCCGCCAATTTGCGCGCATTAGTCAAAACCAACTCCTTGCTTGAACGCCAGCCATGATAGTAAATGATTGTGGGCAAGGGGTCGTTTATATGGTCAGTCGGATAGACTTCTAGCAAGGAAATCTGGTTGAAATGCCGTTTACGAATTGAGTGCATAAATTTCTCCTAACTTTTTACTAATTAATTGTTAAATAGACGGTTAAAGACACAACTAGTGCAGCAATTTTGCTATAATAGCGTCAGATAAGGAGTAAGACTATGAAAAAATTTATTGCAGGACTACTAGCAATTAGTACTATTTTTGCAACAATTTTATTTATTAAAGGTGGGAGCACGCAAGTTTTAGCTGCTGACGACGAACCAATTGTCACGCTGGGCTCATCTCTCACGGAGTCCCAACGGACCGGAACCATTCAAACTTTGACTGCACCTCTTAATGGCTCCAATTATAATACAATTAACATCTCGGGGGCCGAACTCGTCAAATATTTGAACCCATCAGGCTCAAACTTCACGACTAGCTCAGGCGTTTGGTCGAGTGCAATGATTCAAAAAACTAGCAGTGGCACAGGGATCAACGTCAAAATTTTGGACTACAATGGCAAAAACAATATTACGACGATTACAGCTAACCAATACAAAAACGCCGCTTTAACTGCCGGGATAGCCGACGCAAACATTTATGTAACTAGCGCTACCCCAATTGATGGTTCTGGTGCCTTGGCCGGTGTCTATGCAGCCTACGCTAAGAATGGCGAGACTCTAAACCAAGCCCAAGTTAACGCGGCCCAAGATGAAATGAGCACTTTGAGTGACATCACCGAAGCCAACAAAGACAAGGACGGCTACACCGATGCGCAATTGAACAACGCCGTTGCAGGGGCTAAAGAAGAAATGGCTAAAATCGGCGGAGATGTTTCGAACTCGCAAATTGCCGACATCATCAACAACCAAATCACCAACAACAATCTTGGCGACGTAATTAACAACAATCAAAAGCAACAAATCATCAACGTCTTGATTCAAGTGCGTGACTCTGGTGCCCTAGATAGCAACAGCTTTAAGGAACAAGCCACAAAATTAGGCGACCAAATTCAAAAGGGTGCAACTGATATTTTCAACAAATTAAATACTGAAGAAAACCGCAACTTTATCCAGAAAATCTGGGATTCGATTGTCGACTTCTTCAGCAACTTGTTTAGTTCTTTTCACTTTTAATTGATTGAATATCTATTGCAGAGACATTAAAAATAAAACTACATTTTATCCATCGTTTTATTGAGTAACTCATCAACGTAAATATTTCCCGCATTTGCAGCGTGACCTTTCGTCCAATCGAAGGTCGCGTTTTTGAATTGAGGCAATAACTTGTAGATTTCTTGCCAGAGTTCTTTGTTAACCAACTCGCCGGCGGTACGCGTCCAGCCGCGTTTAGCCCAGCCATCGAGCCAGTGTTTGTTGATGGCATCAAGGACGTAGCGCGAATCTAGTACGAAGATAATTTTTTGGCCTTGGAGGTTATGTTCGATTAATTTTTTCAAGGCTGACAAAAGAGCGGTAATTTCCATTTTATTGTTGGTCGCACCGCGTTCGCCTGCTGAATCAGCGGCCTTATGTTCGCCCATCTGAATTAAGTAGGCCCAAGCGGCCTTATCAGAGTTGCGGACGTGTCCGCCGGCGACGTTACCGGTGTTCCGTGAACCGCCGTCCGTGTAAACGACGATATCGTAATCTTTCAAATTATTTTTGGTGGAAGCAGTCGTGCCTAATTTGCTTGTTTTAGTTTTACTAGTGCCCTTGGAATAACCGATCTTGCCGGAGACAAAATCTTCTGCTTCTTTTTTAGTCGGGAAACTCTTGTACATGGCTTTAGGATAGCCATCAATTTGTTTTTTGGCATCCGCCCAAGTGGTGTAAATTCCCGGTTTTTTACCATGACGCACTGCATAATATTTCATCTTTATTCTCACTTTGATTGTTTTTATTTACTCTGTGTTTAATGTTAGAATGTTAAGAGTATTTTAGCATGGAAACACATCTAATTATAGGAGGTGAGAAATTGTACAAAGAGAAAAAAGATAAAGACAAAGAGCCAAAAATGGCTTACAAAGTCTTTATCGCTATCTTGGCGTCGATTCCTTTCACCCGCCCACTTCTGCATCTCCGCAGAAGAAAAATAATTGATCAGTCCGTGATTGAAGAGCCTAGAAAAGCAACTGCAGATTGTCCCAAACCACCTACCCAAGTACCCGTAATTTACATCCACGGTTTTCGCGGGGGCGACTACACGACCGAGATCATGGTTCAAAAGGCCGGCGAACTCAAAAAAGAACCTAAGTTTTTGAAGGTGAGCGTCGACTTATTCGGCAACATCGAATTGAGTGGTACTTACACCAACGACTCGAAGCCGATTATTCAACTCGTCTTCAAAGAAAAGATTATTGGGGTCTTCGCCATTTGTTACATGTTGCGGATGATTCTCCCCTTCTTAGCCAAAAAATTTAATTTCTCATCCTATAATGCGGTCGGCCACTCCTTGGGTGCCCCAAGTATCGTCCGCACGGAAATGAAGACCCAAAAACGCAGAGGTTTCCCAAGATTAAAAAAGGCCGCGCTCGTCGCGGGACCTTTTGATGGAGTAATGTTCTTAGGCGATTTGCCCAACGTGAATTCTCTAACGCGCCAAGGTCGTCCCATTATGATGAACGCCAGTTACCTCAGTATGTTACGCAACCGCAGAAAATTTCCGAAAGATATTTCGATTTTGAATATCTACGGTAATATCGGCGATGAAACGAACACCGACCGCTTTATCTCGGTCGTTTCCGCTAAATCGATTCGCTATATCTTGGCACCGATTGTTCAACATTTCAGTGAGATGGAAGTCCGCGGACCAGCTGCTGAGCATAGCGAGATGCATGATAATCCACTAGTCATTGGGGTCATCAACCGGTTTATTGACTACTAAAACTATCTATGACAGAACTCGGTTATCAATTGAGTATCAAGTTAAAAATTTGCCTATCCTTAATTACGGATAGGCAAATTTTTGGTTTGAACGGAAATTGATGAGTTCTGGAATGCTTAAACTTATGTCACAGGTTTTTTTCATACCATTTTTTCGAATTAACCATCTCATCACGCGTGATATTATGTTTCTCGGGATGATTAAAAACCGTCACATCGACTTTGCTAGCCTCGAGAAAACTCGTTAGCGCACCAAAATTATCGATGGAACAAATCGGATCCTTATCGCCGTGGGACAACCAGGCTTTGTCGCCTGATTTATCCAAAAATTTATCAGTCGCTTTCAGCGCCATCGGGTGATACAAAATCGCCTTCTTAAACTTCGGCTGCTTCTCAAGCAGGCTGTAAGCTGCCACGTTCGCGCCGTTAGAATAGCCGAGCACCGTGAAGTCTTCCGGTTTTAATTTTAGTTTTTTGGCAATGAGTTCAAACTGTTCTAACAGCCAGTCAGTTTCTTTACTCAGACTATCAAGATCGAATCCACCCTCCTCATTATGTAAGAAGTATCTGGTCATCCCTTGCTCCGAGATGCGCCCCCTAATCCCGATTGCCGGGCTATCAGCGTTCACAAATTGCGCCATCGGTAAGAGTTCGCGCTCGGTTCCGCCGGTTCCGTGGAGCATCAAAAACGGGTGCTTGCGGTCTGGGCCATCTTGAAAAAAGTAGTTCGCATTAATCTCTGTCATCTTATTTTCCTTTGCGGGATTCTGTATTAAATGGCACGAGGTTTGCCTCAATCTCGGCTCTTTTAGCTTCCAAGAATGGTGGTAATTCCAAGTGCACGCCGGCTTCTTCATAGGTCTCGTCGAGCAAGAACCCAGGACCATTAGTTGCTAGTTCAAACAAAACACCGTTACCGGGACGGAAATATTCCGATTTAAAGTAGAAGCGATCAACGAAGCCAGAATCCGGCAAGTTGAACTCTTTTACTTTTTTAATCCATTCGTGTAAGGCATCTTCATCTTCCAACGCGAAAGCAAGGTGATGAACGGTGCCATAACCTTGGAATTGGTCGGGCATAATCTGGGAATCCTCAATAATTACCTGTGCCCCGTGCCCATTTTGGTGGAGTTCATATAAATATAAATCATCTTTGCGGTCGATTTTCTCAAAGCCCATCAACTCAGTCAGAACTTTATCCATCTTATCCAGATAATTAACCGTCACAAAAGTCGGTCCTAACCCAACAATCGCATATTCTTCAGGAATTGGAGAATAACGGTAATAGTCACCGCCACCGAGTCCGTGATTATACTCGTCTGAAACTAGCTGGTATTGTTGGTCATCGAAATCATAGAAATAGAGGTATTTGGCACCAAAACGTGACGCGATTGGTGTATGTTCAATTCTCAGATCAGCAAAACGTCTTGCCCACCACTCTAACGCCAGATCGTTTGGGACGCGGAAGCCAATTCTGGTGATGCCGTTCTTTCCTTGCTTTCCCTTTGGAATCCCTGGGAAATCAAAGAAAGTGATATCAGTACCCGCTTTACCCAAATCATCGGTAAAATAGAGGTGATAAGTCGAAACATCGTCTTGGTTGACCGTTTTTTTGATAAGATGAAGTCCCAATACTTCGGTCATGAATTTAAAGATTTTGGGTGCGTTCGACGTAATCGCTGTTAAATGATGTAATCCAATTAATTCTGTCATAGTCATTTCCTTTCTCAGCCAGCCTCAGGCTTGGTATAATAGTTAATAACCGTTGTTATGAGTTCATTTTAGACCGTTCCATCTCTCAGAAGCAAATAAACGAATTGCGACTTTGTTCATCTTAAAAGATTAAGAATTTATGTAAAACTAAATTTAAAAATAGACATTAAGCTATATTTGTATATAATTGACACTTTAGGAGAAAATGAAAACGATGAAAAATATTTTTGAGATCTTTAAAATGGACTGGAAACGCATCTTCAAAAGCCCGGTCGCAACCCTTTTATTCTTGGCGTTATTAATCTTGCCTTCACTCTATTGTTGGTTTAATGTCTGGGCTCTTTGGGATCCCTATTCAAATACATCCGACATGAAAGTTGCCGTTTATTCGGCCGATTCTGGTGCGGTTTTTGGGGACAAGAACATCCAAGTTGGTCAAGAATTGACTGCCCAGCTAAAGAAAAACGATTCTTTAGACTGGACTTTTGTTTCTAGCAAAGAAAAAGTAGTCGAGGGTGTCAAAAGTGGCGAATACTACGCCGGTATTTATGTACCCAAAACTTTTTCGAAACAATTGCTCAGCTTCGTTGACGGCCAAATCAAGAAACCCAAACTAGAATACTTTGTGAATACGAAGATTAACGCAGTCGCCCCAAAAATCACCGATAAAGGAGCAGGCACCTTGCAAGACACTATTTCGGGCGAATTCGTCACGACCGTTGGCAAGACCTTAGTTGGTGTCTTCAACGACCTCGGCGTCGACCTCGACCACAACCTCCCGATGTTGAGGCGTTTTGCATCCCTGATTACGACGACCGACCAGAACCTGCCAACTATCGAGAAATACCTCGAAGAAGTCCAAACGGTCAACGACAAACTGCCTGAGTTGGACCAGAAACTCCAGGAAACCAATAAGTTGATGGCCTTCATCCCGGAGGTCAACAAGTTCAGTGATAAGTTGGTCAACAGCCAGAAGTATCTTCCTTTAGTTGATGATGCCGGCAAAATGACCCTTCAGTTGCAACAAAATACCTCAGCCATCTATGATGCTGCCAAGTTAATGAACAACGTGGACAATAACTTCAGCCAAATTGCGACCACCTTAGACTCCAGCATCACAACGCTCGACAAGAGTGCGACTTTTGTGGAGAAATTAAACAATACAATTCCGAACTTAAAGGAATTTAGCCAAAACGCCGAGGAACTGCTCGACCACGCCAAAAATGAGACTATTCCAGCATTAAAGAATGCTCTCCCGGTCATCAAAAGCACCGTTGACTCAGCGCTAAGTCTTTTGAGTAACGCCTCTGGCGACCTAAACACACTCGCAACGAAGCTCCAAGACTTACTCAAACAACTGGAACAAAATCCAGATAGTTCAGCTATTAAAGCCCAAATTGCGACCGTCCTTCAAAAGATGGCCCAAAACTCCGACGCAATCACGAGCATGAGCGGTAACTTGGGCAAAGTCTTGCAAAACACGCAAGATAGCTACAACAATACGGTTGCACAAGTCGGCACGGGCTCACGTTCCGACCTCACGGGCATCATTAATAAGCTTGCGGAAAACAAGAACTCGAGCGCAATTTTGACCACACTCTTAAACAACTTGAGTAAAGACGTCAACACAATGTCGACCGCTGATCTGATCGCACAACTCCAAAAGGTAATTGACCAAACTAGCGCATTGCAAAATGGAATCACCCAACTTTTACAGCTGAATGTCATCGAAAAAGCCAACACTTTCTTGGATAACTTCGCGACGCTGTTGACGTCTGCCGCAAACTCGCTCCACTCCATCAATACCGAACTTTTGCCGGACGTCCCTGCATTACTTGGTTCGGTTGGAACAACCATCAAAGAGCTCTCTACTTACCTCAAGACCGTCCAAGCTGACATGCCGGTCATCAAGAGCACGTTTCATTCGACCAACACTCTTTTGCAAAACAACGTAGGCACTGTGGTGAACGGCATCAACAGTTTAGCGGGAATCTACCAAAACGACTACCCAGCCTTACGTTTGAAACTCACCCGTTTAACGATGCTCGTGCAAGATGACTTACAACGCATTGAAAGTGAATTAACCTCCGCAATTACACTCGCCAACGAAAAAATGCCCGAGATTAAATCGGGGTTGAATCTCGCAACCGAATTTATCAAAAACGATTGGCCCGATTTAAAGGCGGGCATCAAGAAGGGTGCAGCAGCCATCAACAAAGTCGATGAATCAGTCGACATGGATCAACTAATTGACCTGCTCAAACGAGACGCTAACAAGGAAGCCAACTTCTTGGCTAGCCCAGTCGAACTGAAGACCAACACGATTTATCCAATTCCCACTTACGGTTCCCAAAGTACTCCGTTCTACACCGCCCTTTGTATCTGGGTAGGAGCGCTTCTTCTTTCGAGTGTTGTTTCGACCGACGTCTTTTTGGACACCAAACAAAAGAAAAAATATTCTTCCAAACAACAATTCTTTGGCCGCTACCTGACCTTCTTAAGTGTCGGTTTAATCCAAGCCTTAATTGTTTCCCTGGGAAATATGTTCTTGATTCACACCTACGTCCAAAGTCCCGTTTGGTTCGTCATCACAACGATGTTCATCGCGTTCTCGTTCTTTAGTATTTTGTATTCATTGGTCGCGCTCTTCGGTAATATCGGTAAAGGACTGGGGATTATCATCCTCGTGCTCTCCATTTCCGGAGCCGGCGGGAACTTCCCGGTTATCCTCTCGGGTCAATTCTTCCGCTCGATTAACCCATTCCTACCATTCACTTACGCCATCAACGGGCTCCGCGAAACTGTCGGTGGAATCTACTGGCCGAACTTCCAAACTGATTGGATTTTCCTAGCAATCGTCGCCGTTGTTTTCCTTGTAGTTTGCAGCGCACTTTTGCCAAAAATAAACCCAATTATTAATAAGATTCACAATAATGCAAAAAAGAGTATGATTATTCATTAATACCAATGTTCTGGCCCACGAATTTTCACACTCTTATGCTAGAATTGTTGTAATGGAGGTTTTTGATTATGAAGTATTTCGAAATTTATCGGCCGATCATGATTGGTGATTACACCCTGGATTGGCTGAATAACTTCACTGTCAAAGAAATAAACGCGCTCCGGATGAACAAAGCTGTCGCCAAAAGCGCAGGCCGTGAGACTGATTTCGACTTGAACGCTACAGTCGGCTTTATTCAAAATGCCATGAAGCAAGTGATGAGCAATCAATCTTTGATTTATGGGATTAAGAAACGTTCAACCGGCGAGCTAGTTGGTGAATTTGGCCTGTTAAACTATGACGCAGACGAAAACTGCATGGAGTTACATTACGAACTCCTCCCAGAATTCCAGCACCAAGGAATTATGTCTGCCATCTTAGACCACATGGTTACTTTCGCTTTTGAAGAATTAGGGTTAGACTACTTGCATGCCGTGACCAATACACCACACAGTGTGGCCCAGCATCAGCTGGAGAAGCTCGGCTTCAAACCAACTATTCAAACCACCGAGACTATTCATTTTCGTTTGTACGCCGAATAGTCAGCAACAAAAATAAATTAATTAAGAAAAATCGAGGTATTTATGTACTATCCATTCTTTTACGATCCATATTTCTATTTGGTCCTAATTGGCTTAGCCATTACGGGTTGGGCATCATTCAACGTTAATTCAACCTTTTCACGCTACGATAAAGTAAAAAGCAAGAGAAAAGTTACCGCTCGCGAAGCTGCAGAATATATTTTGAAGTCTGCCGGTATCTATGATGTCACCGTAAACGAAATTAGTGGCCATTTAACCGATAATTACAACGGTAGCGATAAAACCCTTAACTTGTCTGCATCGACCGCTAATTCGACCTCTGTGGCCGCCATCGGCGTTGCTGCGCATGAAGTGGGTCACGCAATCCAAGATGCAAAAAATTATCTGCCAATGCGTGTTCGTTCTGGCTTAGTGCCGGTCGTCAACATTGGTTCTACTTTATCTATGCCAATTATCTTCTTGGGTTTAATTATGGGAATGAATAGAACCTTAATTTATACAGGTATTTGGGCATTCGCGTTAGTTGT
>CAMJXI010000002.1 GCA_946409675.1 uncultured Lactobacillus sp.
AGATTTCCATTGGTGACTGGAGTTCAGACGTGTGCTCTTCCGATCTCCCTTTACGTCTGGGTCGTGAATGATGGTGACCTTTCCGTCATCTATCTCTTCTGGTTCATCTTGTAACTGGAAGATCCGGTCTGCCCCAGCCAGTGCTAGGACAATCGAATTAAGTTGTTGTGAGATTTGGGAAATCGGCATACTGAACGAATGACTGAGTTGAAGAAAGGCTGCGATTGAACCAATGGTTAGTGCAGAATTCCCACCGACAACCATCCAACCACCAATAATGGCGATCAAGATATAAAGTAAGTTACCAACGTTACCCATAATTGGGAAGAGCATTGTTGAGAAGCCATTAGCAAGCGCTGAGTCTCCTCTTAAATCCTGGTTCATTACCTTGAACTGGCTCTTAACTGCCTCTTCATGGGAGAAGACTTTGACGACCTTTAAGCCATTCAAAATCTCTTCGCCCATCCCGTTTACTTTACCAAGTTTTTGTTGTTGCTGTTTGAAGAGCTTGCTACTCTTACCGGTTAAGACTTTGACCAAGCCAATGCTGAGTCCAAAGACTAAGAACGAAATGATTGTGAGTAACGGACTAATCAGGAGCATCCCCATTACTACGAACAACAGGTTAAAGAACGAGTTCAGAAATTGCGGAATACTTTGGGAAATCATCTGCATCAACGTATCAACGTCGTTGGTGAAACGACTCATGACATCGCCATAGTCGTTAGAATCAAAGTAACTAATCGGCAGTTTTTCCATGTGGTCAAACATTTCGTCACGGATTTTCTTTTGTAGTCGCTGCCCTAAAATGGCCATGGTTCTTGTGAAGATAAAGGTCGCAATTACCCCGGCGAGGTAGATGCCACCCATCACGACGATAGCCCCTAAAAGCGGTGCAAAATTAGGAACTTTTTCTTTCGTCATTGGCAGGATGTAATTATCAATTAATTTTTGTAAGAACAGCGAGCCCATTACAGTGCTGGCAGCAGAAATAATAATTGCGACCATTGCGCTCCAAAATGAGAACTTGTAGGTGTTGATGATGAACTTCAACAGGCGGACCAAGGTGACTGATTTTTTAGTTGTAGGTGCCTTTGTTTTTGCAATATCCATAACTACTCACCTACTTTCTCTGATTGGAATTGATTGATTGAACGATACAGATCATTCTTCACAATCAACTCATCGTGTGTTCCGATGTCTTGAATCGCACCTTGGTGCATGACGATTATTCTGTCAGCGTCTTTAATCGAGACAATTCTTTGGGAGATGATAATTTTGGTCGTGTTTTTCAGCTGAGTGCCCAAGGCCTCCCGGATTTCTCTTTCGGTGGCCGTGTCCACGGCTGAGGTCGAATCATCCAAAATCAAGATTTTTGGCTTCTTCAGAAGTGCCCGAGCAATGGTTAATCTCTGCTTTTGACCACCAGAGACGTTGTCACCACCCTGTTCAATCATCGTGTTATAGCCATCCGGAAAATCTTTGACGAAGTCATCTGCATGAGCAACCTTTGCCGCTGCAATAACTTCCTCATCAGTTGCGTCGGCATTACCCCAACGTAAGTTATCAAAGATTGTGCCGGAGAATAAAACATTGTTTTGTAAGACCATGGCCACGTTATCACGCAGCGTCTTCAAGTCGTAAGATTTAACATTTCGACCGCCAACTTCAACGTTCCCTTTAGTCGTGTCATAAAGTCGCGGAATCAGTTGGACAAGCGTTGTCTTACTAGAACCCGTCTCCCCAAAAATCCCGATGACTTCACCAGTCTTGATGGTCAAGTTAATATCGCTTAGGGCAGGAATTTTACCTTTCTTATCATAATCGAAGGTAACGTGATCGAATTTAATTTCACCATCCCGAACTTCCATGATTGGCTTAGTCGGGTCTGATATTGTGGTCACTTCATTTAAAACTTCAGCAACACGATTACCACTTGCTTGAGAAATAGCAATTTGGGTAAAGATCATTGCTAACATATTCAAACAAAACAAGATGGAATTTGAGTAGGCAAACATACTAACTAATTCACCAGGCTGCATTGAGCCACCGACAATTAATTTTGCCCCAAACCATGACAAAAGTAGAATTGAACCGTTCAGCATTAAGAGCATTGTAGGTGCGTTCAAGGCCATAATTTTTTGTGCTTTAGAGAACAAGCCAAAGATTCCAGAAGAGGCATCCTGAAATTTTTTATTCTCTTCATCTTCTTGGTTATAGGTTTTGACTTCACGAATCCCACGAACATTTTCCCGCACAACTCGATTTAAGACATCGTACTTCTTAAAGACTTGGCGAAAAATTGGGTAGGCGGCCTTGATAATTAAGGAACGGGTCAGGGCTAATAGTGGAACGACGACAACGAAGACCATTGCTAATTCTCCATTAACTTTGAAAGCCATTATAATAGAAAAAATCAACATTAATGGTGCCCGAACGGCGATTCTAATCGCCATTTGGTAGGCCATTTGCAAGTTGGAAATATCCGTCGTCAGCCGAGTTACCAAACTGGAAGTCGAGAACTTATCGATATTCGCAAACGAAAAAGTCTGCATGTGGTCGAACAAGTCTTACCGCAAGTTGGCCGCAAAACCAGCACCGGCCTTCGAAGAAACCCAACTCGCTCCGGCTCCTAAAACGGTAGAGATAATTGTAATTAAAATTAAGAATGCCCCCAGCTTGAGAATATAATCCATATCCTTCTTCATAATGCCGTCATCAATGATATTGGCCATCAAAAACGGAATAAAAATTTCAACTAAGACTTCGGCCGCAACCAAAATCGGTGATAAAATCGACTCGAATTTATATTGCCGAATCGATTTTGCTAGTGTTTTAAGCATTAGTTATTCCCCATTTCTAAACAGTTCCCCTTATGGCAATTGCTTGCCAAGCGCACAAAAAAATAGATAACCTCTGGTTACCTATTATCTTAATACTTTTATGAATTTTCGTAACATTATTTGCCTAGAGTAACTAAACGCTTAACGTTTGTTCTTTTGTTGGCCTGATGTAAATGGTGAATCGATGATATGGTTGTGTGCACGGAAAATCTTCCGGTAAACAAAGGCAATCACAGCGATAGCTAAGACCACCCAACCTGGGAAGACAGGGTTAGCAGCACGCATGAATGGCATTTCTGTCAAAGTAATCCATAAGAAAATGAAGATGACGATTCCAAAACCACCTAGCAGCATCTTCCACATTGCAGGACGATCTTCTTTTTTACGCAAAATCAAGTCGTTGTAGTAAGTCATCAAGGTACCAAACAAGATACCGACTGAAAGGATTGTCACAACACCGATAGGTTGTTGTTCCTTACTGAAGAAGCTGACCAAACCAAACATACCAGCAAAGATTGCGAGGTAGAGCAATGAGTTATCTAACGCACGTTTCCAGAAAACAACGTCAGAAGATTTTTGCTTAGGGTTGATAATCTTGTTGATCTTATCTTGCGGAGTACCGTACAACTGTGAAGCAGGACGGCCTTTTCTTTGTTCGATAACCATTTCGGGCAAGAATTCGTTAACCTTAGTTCTTGCTTCTTCGTCACTCAAGCCGTTTTCCTTCAATAACTTTTCTAAACGGAAAAGATATTCAGAGTTACGGTTACTGAGCATTGACCGTAATTGAACGGTTGTAGCGTTTGTAATATCTTCAACTTGTTGTTCTTGCGTGCTCCGCTTATCAAGTTGTTCTTTTTGTTTTTGACTCACTTGTTGGTTCTTCTCTTTTGGATCCAAGTTTTCCTACCTCTTTCTAGACATTGAATCTAAATTCAATGATATCTCCGTCTTGGACAACATAATCTTTACCTTCAAGGCGCAGACGTCCGGCTTCTTTAGCTTTTTGCATTGTTTCGTAACGATCCAAGTCACTATAGGAAATGACCTCGGCACGGATAAAGCCTCGTTCAAAATCAGAATGGATAATTCCGGCAACTTCCGGCGCCTTCATGCCAGCCTTAAACGTCCATGCGCGGGTTTCCTTGCCACCAGCCGTAAAGAAGGTTGCAAGTCCTAATAAATGATATGAAGCCTTGATTAAACGATCCAAACCAGATTCAGAAACACCTTCTGCTTCCAAAAACTCTTGTTTTTCTTCGTCATCAAGGGTGGCAATCTCTTCTTCAGTCTTAGCAGAAATTCCGAGGGCTTCAGCATCTTCTTTTTTCGCAAAGTCTTCCACAATCTTGAAGTAAGGATCACTTTCGGGATCCCCCATCGAATCTTCGGCGATATTAGCGACATAGATTATTGGTTTTGAAGTTAAGAGGAACAAGCCTTTAACAATCTTTTGTTCGTCTTCGTTAAATTCGATTGAGCGAACGTTGCCGCCTTCTTCAAGGACCGGTTTGATCTTTGCCAAAACGTTAAATTCAGCAACAGATTCCTTATCCTTGGTCGTGCGGGCAACTTTTTCAACCCGGTCGTAGCGCTTGTTGACGCTGTCGAGATCGGCCAAACTAAGTTCTAAGTTGATGGTTTCGATATCGTCTAGTGGATCAACTTTACCGGTTACCGTTGTAACGTTATCATCATCAAAAGCACGAACAACGTGGACAATGGCATCGACTTGGCGAATGTTCTCCAAGAACTTGTTACCAAGTCCTTCACCTTTGCTGGCACCCTTAACGAGTCCGGCAATATCCGTGAATTCAAAAGTAGTTTTGATAATTTTCTTAGCGGGGACAAGTTCATCAATCCGTGCTAGACGATAATCTGGTACTTCCACCATCCCGACGTTTGGGTCGATGGTCGCGAAAGGATAATTGGCCATTTCTGCGCCTGCTTTTGTAATAGCGTTAAATAGTGTTGATTTACCAACGTTAGGTAGTCCAACGATTCCTGCTGTAAGAGCCATTTTTTTCTCCTTAAATTTGATTTGGTCGTTTAATTCTGTCGGCAGCGACATAGTGCTCGGAGCGTTTAGCTTCTTGGTCTGTTGCTGGGACTAAAACTTTTTTCATTTTTTTGGTGAACTCGGGACGGGGCATCATCACTAAGTGTCCACAACCCATACACTTAATTTTGATATCGGCACCCAGCCGAATTACTTCCCAATCATTGACGCCACAAGCGTGTGGCTTCTTCATTAAAACTGTATCACCTAAATTAAACATCATTCACCTAATCTAATGAAATTGCTAAAATGTCGAGGATGCGGTTCAAATCATCGGTCGAAACGAAGTCGATGGACAATTTACCTTTACCCTTGGTTGTTTCGGTAATGTTAACCTTGGTCCCAAATTTGTCGGCCAGCTTAGCTTCACTTGCACGAACAAAAGGTGACTTTTTGATAATTGGCTTGGTAACTGTTTCGTTACCGGTCTCATTAATCTTAGCAACCAGCGTTTCGAGTTGACGCACAGTCAAGCCTTCTTTAATCGTCCGGCTAGCCAATGTATCGATATCTTCCTTCTTGCGTAAACCAAGCAAAGTTCTTGCTTGACCCATCGAGAGGTCGCCTGCTTGCAAGCTCTTCTTGGTCTTCATAGGCAAGCTGAGCAAACGCAAGTAGTTAGCGATGTAAGGACGACTCTTGCCGACGCGCTTAGAAACTTGATCTTGGGTAAGTCCCAGATTCTTTTGGAGCATTTCGTAAGCTTGGGCTTCTTCGAGCGGGGTTAAATCTTCACGTTGCAAGTTTTCGATGACGGCAATTTCCATCATGGTTGATTCTTCCATCTCACGCACGATTGCGGGGATAGTTTCTTTCTTAGCGAGCTTACTTGCGCGGTAACGACGTTCACCGGCGATAATTTCGTAACCATTGATACTTGCGCGGACGATGATTGGTTGGAACACACCGTTTTCGCGAATTGATTCAGCCAGTTCCTTCAAGGAATCAGCGTCGAAAGTTTTTCTTGGTTGGTAGGGATTGGGGCGAACTTTATCGAGATCAAGTTCCTCGACTTGTTCAATATCATTTACATTGTTAATGTCCGCAAATAAAGCATCAATTCCTCGACCAAGACCTGTATTTTTTGCTTTTTTATTAGTCATTTGCTTTTAAAACCTCACTTGCTAATTCTTGATAGACAATAGCTCCACGGGATTTTGGATCGTATTGAATAATAGTTTTACCATAACTTGGTGCTTCGGCGAGTTTAGTAATTCGCGGAATAATTGTTTTGTAAACTTTTTCTCCAAAATATGTTTGGACTTCCTTAACTACCTCGGCACCTAAATTTGTTCGTGCATCGAGCATCGTGAGTAAGACACCCTCGATACCCAAATCTTTATTAAAATGTTTTTGGACTAAGCGAATGGAATTCAATAATTGGCTCAAGCCTTCCAAGGCGTAGAACTCACTTTGGACCGGAATCAAAATTGAATCGCTGGCGGTGAAAGCGTTGATTGAGAGTTGGCCTAAACTAGGGGGACAATCAATCAAAATATAATCGTACTTGTCTTCGATAGTCGAAACGGCTTCCTTCAACCTGGTCTCACGCGCCATCAGAGAAGTTAATTCCATCTCAGCACCGGCAAGTTGAATAGTTGCTGGCACGATATCGAGGTTAGCCATCGTGGTACTATGGACGGTTTCCGCGATTGGCGTCTCATCAATCAAAACATTATAAACATCTTTATCGACTTCCGACTTCGCGATTCCAAGTCCACTTGTCGCGTTGCCTTGCGGATCCGTGTCAATCACCAACACCCGTTGGCCGGCATCTGCCAGACTGGCGCCTAGGTTGATTGTCGTTGTTGTTTTACCAACACCGCCTTTTTGGTTTGCCACCGAAATTATATGTACCATCTGTTTAACCCCATTAGTCATTTAACAACTCAATTGTAATTTGATAACTGCCTTGCTCATTCACTTCGTTATATTTAACTCTAACCCCAGTATCTTGCACCATTTGAATGGTCTTTTTAATAGTATTGATTGGAACCTTGAAGTCTCTACCGGTGCGTCCCCGAACGTTACGGCGTTTTCGTGGCTTAGCAACCTTCTTCACTGGTCCTTCGAGCATTTCTTCGACCAGGTTCTCAGTCTCTTTGACGTTTAGCTTTTCGGCCAAAATCATTTCGACAGCTTTATTTTGTTGTTCGGCATCTAGTTTCAAAAGCGCGCGGCCGTGGCGTTGTGTGATTTGACCTGAAACCAAGTAGTATTGCACGTTGTTATCAAGCTTCAACAAACGAATTTTGTTAGCAACATAACTCTGCGTTTTCCCGACGCTTTCGGCTAACTTGGTTTGCGTCATCTCGTTCATCTTCATTAAATCGATGTAGGCTTTGGCTTCATCGATTGGATTCAAGTTCTCGCGTTGCAAGTTCTCAATCAAAGCAAGCGAAGCGGAACGTTGGTCGTCCATGGTTTCGATAATAGCAGGAATAGATTCCCAGCCGAGTTTTTGAACAGCTTTGAAACGACGTTCGCCGGCGATGATTTCGAACTTGTCTTCGTCAAAGCGACGGACAACGATTGGTTGCAACAAGCCGTGGTCAGCGATGGTTTGGGCGAGTTCGTCAATAGCATCATCGGTAAAGACGTGGCGTGGTTGGAAGCGATTAGGAGTGATTTTAGTCAACTCGACATCGGTAATTCGCCGATCCTCAGGTGTTTCATTTTTATTTTTCTTACCAAAAAAGAGAGCCATTAGATTTCCTCCAACTTATAACGGTTTCCGGCTAGGAACACCGGCTTTTCGTGGGTATTTCTTTTGTGTTTTTTCAACTTTTTCAATTAAGGTTAGCATGCGTACTTCGTCGGTTTCGGGCAAGATAATTTCTTGGTTCGAGATTAATTTACCACCGAGTTTTTTGATTGCAGGTTTAGCCTTCTTGAGTTCTTCCTTACCTTTAGGACCTTTGAGGGCGACAAACATGCCACCAACTTTGGCGAAAGGAAGGCAATATTCACCCAAGACGTTTAAGGAAGCCACTGCGCGAGCAGTGACAAGATCAAACTGTTCCCGTAATTCAGGATTTTGACCGGCATCTTCGGCACGGGCGTGAACTAGGTGCACACCGGTGAGTCCGAGATCTTCGACTAACTGTTCCAAGAATTTGATGCGTTTATTAAGAGAATCGACGATAGTAACCTCTAAATCGGGACGCAAAATTTTCATAGGAAGTGAGGGAAAACCGGCACCGGCACCAATATCGATTAAACTGCTATTTTTGATGAAAACCTCAGGCAAGCTTAAAAGAGGTGAAACTGAATCATAGAAATGTTTCAGATACACATCCCCTTCTTCAGTGATAGCGGTGAGGTTGACGTGTTCGTTTGTTTCAACTAATTTTTCAAAATAGATTTTAAATTGGTTTGCTTGCTCTAAAGAAACATCTAAATCGTGTTCTTTGAGCAAATTAATAAATTCTGTCGGTTTCATAATCCTCCTGTGAAACTCTTGTTTCACACAACTAATAATTTACCTCAAATTGGCACTTTGGGCAATGTATTTCCACGAGATTCTTAGAAATACCGCATTATTAATTATCGGTTATTTACGGGCTTAGGTCAAAGACATTTCGGTATTTCCGAAACTATCCTCATTTTCATTTAAGTATTCGATAAAACGACCGGCTTTTCCGCTCAAAATTAGCCAAATCTTGTATAATTACGCCAAGGAGAATTTTTATGGTTGTAACTATTTTAGTAGTACTATTTTTAATTTCCCAGGTAATCGCGGGATACAGAATTGGCTTTTCAAGAAGAATTTTTAGGTTAGTGGGACTTGCGGTCACCTTTTTTGCTGCGGTCATGTTTAATGAGCCCTTTAGCAACTGGCTCCGCAATAACTTCAGTCACACTGCCACGATGGAAGCTTCGTTGTTCGATCAACTACTATATAAGTTCTTGGCGTTCATCATTATTTTGATTATTGGCCGGATTTTAGTGCGGTTGTTGATGTCGATTTTTCCGGCAAGTACTGGCAAAAAAGGAATTATCAAGAAATCAGATGCGTTACTTGGTGCGATTGTTTCGTTAATCATTGGCTATATTACGGTCTTTTTAACCCTTTCGATGCTCAATTCGTTGCAATTCGATTGGTTTATTCAACAAACGATTGATTCAAAATTTCTCCAGTATATTCTTTACCAGACACCGATTTTATCGCAAAACATATTCAATAGTATTTTTGGTATAGAGCAAACAACACTTAATCTTTGAGTTTTTTACCCCTCAGCGTAAAATAAAGTAAAACGAATGTTATTTTATGATTGGGGGAATTATTATGACAGATATCTTAGTTACAGGTGGACTCATTATTGGTGTAATCATTGTCTTTACGGCTCTTGTGACCATTATCTCGACTATTTATCAAAGAGTGGTCAAGAAAAATACACATAACAAAACCTTTGGCCAGCATTTAGTCGAAATATCCAGAGGCTACTTTTACTCTGTGTTTATGCCTTGGAAATAGTTTTCAAAAGTAACCCACTTCACTATAATGAACCTAACAGATTAAAAACTCGCTGGAGGAAAAATTATGAAAGTTGGATTCATTGGTACCGGAGTAATGGGTACAGGTATGATCAAGAACTTAATCAAGGCTGACTTTGATGTGACGGTTTATAACCGCACGAAAACTCATGCGGATGCTGCAGTTGCTGCCGGAGCAAAATGGTCAGATTCACCAAAAGAATTAGCAAGTCAAAGTGATGTAATCATTTCGATTGTTGGCTTTCCAACGGATGTTGAGGACGTTTATTTTAGTGAGCATAGTGTTTTTGCAGGCGCAAAACCTGGCACTATTGTCATTGATATGACGACTAGCAGTCCTAGTTTAGCTGAAAAAATTGGAGCCAAGGCTGAAGAATTGAAACTCGAAGCCCTCGATGCACCTGTCTCGGGTGGCGATTTGGGTGCCAAAAACGGCACGCTAACAATCATGGTTGGTGGCAAGGAAGAAACTTACGAAAAGGTTCTTCCATTGTTTGAAGCCATGGGTAAATCAATGCACCTCTTCGGTAGTTATGGTAGTGGCCAAAGAACTAAGTTGGCCAACCAGATAATGATTGCCGGAACGATGCTTGGGATGAGTGAAACTTTGGTTTTTGCTGAAAAAGCCGGTTTGAATAGTGAAGATGTCATCAATACTTTATCTGGTGGATCTGCTGAAAACTGGAGTTTAAGTAATTATGGTCCTCGTATTCTCAAAGGAGATTTTGAACCAGGATTCTACATCAAACATTTCATTAAAGACTTGCGTTTGGCAATTGAAGAAGCTGATGCAATGCAAATTGATTTGCCAATGTTGAAACTGGCTAAGCAACTTTATACGAAGTTGCAAGATGAAGATAATTTGGGTAATGCTGGTACACAAGCTTTGATTAAATATTACCGTCCATAAATAAAGGCCATCGGGTGATGGCTTTTTTGGTTTGGTTAAAAAAATAATTCACATTCATAATTGATCTCGTCTAACACCAACTTCCGTATAACTAATGTCTCACAAATCACGTTGTGATTGGTTCCCCATCTCGTTATTACTCGTGTGATAACAGTTGAATGTCGCACTTCTTTTCTTTAACGTGCTCCAACACACCTTTTCTCTTTAACGTGCTCCAACAAGCAGCTTTCTCCGCCTAACAATAAAGTCTCACTCATCACTACATGATGAATTCGACTTTCCGTTAGTGCTCAAAAGCTAATCGCTTGTTGTCGCACTTCTTATTTTCTTCACAATTACTTTGAAGTTTCTTTGCAAATAGTTGATTTTTTCTCCATATTTTTTGGATAGTATTATAGATGTACCAAGGAAAGGGTACACAACTTACTTCATTCATTTTATTTCCCCAAAATAAAATAAACGATTCTCCCCCCAAATAGATAAACACAAAAAAAGCGGTCAAAACCTCCCCCAGGTTTTGGCCGTCTTTTTGTTGTGGTTAAAAATATATTTATCTATTCCAAGACAAAACGTTCTATAGCTTTAGCCACACCATCTTCATCGTTATTTTCCGTAATGACGTCAGCAATCGCCTTTGCTTCCGGCACGCCATTCTCCATCGCAACGGATAAACCGGCATTTCGTAACATCGTTACGTCATTTCCACCGTCACCGACTGCCATCATTTGAGGCAAGTGCAGATCTAGTGCCTGACCAATGCCCATTAGCGCGTTCCCTTTACCCGCATCTATCGCCATTATGTCCAAAGCTTCTGGAATCTGACGCACAATTTCGTAAAGTTCGTTCATGTCTTTTGGCATGTTCTTCATGGCGTAATCCATTTTTTCAGTTGATCCAACAACCTGAATTTTGTGGAAAAATCCTAACTGAATCATTTCACTGGCATCCATCGGTTTAATCGTCTGGAACGTTTCAGCCGCCTCGTGTTTCGTGTACTTCGTGATTGGGCTATCCGGCGTATACAAGAAGTCATTATCTTGCACGTGAATACCCAAATCGTTTGCCCGCGCAAACTCCAAGAACGAATGAAACGCCACATAACTCATTGAAAAGTGGTCAATCATCTTATCGGTGTAATTTTCCTGAACAGTCGCCCCATTCAAAGTTATCGCGTAATGTCCTGGTTGCCAAAGACCCAGCTGTTCCAAAAAAGGTTGCACCCCAGTTAATGGGCGACCTGTTGTCAGCACTATCTGAACACCTTGTTTCGTTGCCTCTTTGACCACGTCAATCGTCTTCTGAGATAATTCACTCTTTGAGTTGAGTAACGTGCCATCCATATCGATTGCGACTAATTTAATCTTTGTCATGCGGACTCCTTTAAAGCTTATTTTCGAATCTTGTTACTCTTTTTTTCTTAATTTAAAGGTCAAGAAGTAAAACGGTACCGCCACCAAAAACGCTCCTAACCCGCCAACCAAACTGATCCAGTCTGCGTTTGCCAGTAACCAAACCGACAGCACGACCGCAATCAAAGGCAAAATCGGTCCAAACGGGATTTTAAAGTGTCTTGGGGCATCCTTCATTTTCTTTCGAAAGACAATTACTGCTAAACAAGTTGGAATGTATTGACCAAAAGTCGAGACGGAACTAATCTGGGCTAACATCTCAAACGAGCCAGAGTATGCAACTAGCAGTGATAAAGCTGTCGACACGAAGACTGCAATATAAGGCACACCCTTCGCATTCTTCTTTGCCAAAGCTTTTGGCATCATTCCTTGTTCCGCCATAGCTTCACCAGATCTTGGCATCGCATACGACGTCGCGACCGTAATTCCACCCATGGAAACCAAGGTTCCAGCTGCCACAATCGACGAGCCTGCTCTGCCCAAAACTCGGGCGACACCATCTTGCATTGGTACTACAGTCTGGGTTAAGTCGGTTCCCAAAAGTGAGATAGCTGCAATTTGAATCAAGAAATAGACAGTTACAACAGTTCCAATAATTACTAGTAAAGCACGCGGAACGTTTTTTGTCGGGTTTTTAACCTCGCCGGCAATCAACGCCACGGCTTCAAATCCACCAAACGCGAAGAATAATAATAGCGCCGTCTTCGAGAAATTCCCGGCATTCGTCAGTTCTGGAATAAAGAATGGTTGGAAATTCTGGACGTTAAACGTAAAGAGTCCCACTACAATAACCAAGAAAATCGGAATAAGCTTCCCGACCGTGATAATGTTGTTCACCAACGCCGTTGGTCCATTACCCGTTAAATTCAACCCCATTAAGATCAACGACATTACCGTTACAATAACGTTTTTCATCATTGGAGAAGCAAGATCCGGTAAAAAGCCGGCTAAGGCAGTGGCAAATCCCACATACATCGCACCCTGCGTAATAATCCGGACTGCCCACTGCACAAAGCCAACTTCGTAGCCGACGAAATCGCCGAAGGCTTCCTTTGCATAGAGATAGGCTCCACCCATCTCTTTAAAAAGGCCTGCACATTCTGCGAAAGCAAAACCAATCAGTAAGGCTAAAATGCCGTCCAATATGAAAATCAAGGTACTTGCAGGACCAAAACTCTTCATTAACGTATTTGGCAACAGAAAAATACCGGAACCAATAATCCCATTGATGCCAAATAAAACGACACTCCAAAAACCTAGCTGATTGCGAACTATCCCGTTTTGCTCTTGCTCCATTAATATTCTCCGACTATTCTTTTTCACACCATAAAATTATTACATAGAAAAATTAAAATTCATAGCACAAAAAAAGGCTCCCAAAGGAGTCTTCAACATTATTGTATTAGCTAAGCATTTAAAGAATGGATACGTCTTCTTCGCCGAAGTCGCTGTTTTCGACAACTGCAAAACGGTCGTTCAAGATAAAGTCATTGATTTGTGAAGTTAACAAGCCAACCATTTGATCTTGGTTGATTGAAACAAGACCTGAGGAAACCAATGAACCGATACCTGTTGCGATAATCCATGAACCAGTAATGATATTCTTCTTCTTTTCATCAGAGAATTCATTGTTTGGATATGATTGTTCTAATTTTTCCAAGCCAATTTCCATAGTGAATTTAGAAATGTTTTCATTACCAAATTTACCTTCAATGTACATTGCGCGGAATAATTCTGGATGCTTTTCAGCAAACATAATGTATGAAAGTTGCAAGTCAATCAAAGGTTCGCCGATATATGTTTCTTCGAACACTTTACTTTGCATCTTATCTTGAATCATTGTAAGAACTTGTTGGCGTAAATCCTTCATGTTCTTAAATTCTAAGTAGATAGGTTGTGTAGAGCAGTCTGCTGCGTCTGCTACCTTTCTTGCTGTTAGTGATTCAACACCGTTCTCAATTGCCATCTGATAAGCAACGTCCAAAATGTGTTGTTTGAAAATTTCTTTTTTTCTTGCCACTTCTAACCGCCCCCGTTTTCTGATTAATTTTCTATTTAAATATACATCTTCTCAACACTACTAAGTATAAGAGTTATTTAATTAACTTTAAACCCCCAAAATAATAAATATTTATTAAGGCATAGTTATTTTATGAACGCCGTCAAATTAGTATTTCAAATTCAAAATAAAAAATTAATTTCACAAAGCGCTTCCAAATGGGATTGGTATGAACCAATTCTAATAGCAATAGGTGTTATTTAATTCAATTTTAATAACACTCAATGAAAGCGCATCCAATATCGATCACCCATAAGTCTGTATTTGTATACGGTCTTTTGGGTACTACTAACCATAAGATAACACCAGGTTAATAAAAGTCAAGTGAATTTCGTCAAAACGCTGTTATTATTAGCTTTATGTAAGATGAAATCTTACCTCTTTTTTTCGAATGCAAAAAAACAAGTTGACGTCTTTATCAAAAAACGCAACTTGATATATTAATTATTTATTTTCTAATAACGCTAGTGTGCAGAAATTCCTTGTGCAGGACCCGCAGATCCACCTGAAGCACCCGGAATTGTTTCATCTCCGGCTTCTTCACCAGGCTTTGCACCAGTTAACTCGTCATCGCCATTATCAACCGGTTGTTTAACTGTTGATACAGGTGGCTTACTTGTACTTGTAGCAGGCTTTGAGCTGCTTTTTGAGCTACTCTTTGAAGTGGTCGTGTTTGAACCACTGTTATTATTATGTTTTGAGGATTATTTCTTGGAACTTGTACTTGAAGTGTTTGAGTTACCCGAGTTACTAGAGGTGTTGTTTTTCTTGGAGCTAGAAGAACTTGTCTCGGCAGCATCATCTTTATCAGAGCTCTTACTTGAGCTACTTGGCTTAGACTTACTCTTTGAAGAATTCTTCTTGCTTGATTTCTCTTCGCTACTTGATTCAGAACTTTCGTCAGCATCGCCCTTATCTTCAGCATCATTATCTTTAGCTGAGCTCGTCTTTGTGGCAGTCTTTGTCTCTGCACCCTTATTCTGCGCTTGGACAGTCAACAAACCGGTCGTCACAACCGATCCTAACAAAATAACCAAAGGAATAATGTAATAAGCCCTCTTTCTCTTTGATTGATAGATGGCTGAGCCCTTTTTCTGTTCGAAGAAGCCAAAGATAAAGTAACCCACAGTAGCTAGTGCTAGCCCTGCGAAAAAGCCAAGCAATGATTCGGTAACTGTAGTTAAAAAAGCAATCAAAAGAACCCCAACGAGTGCCAGGCTAATTTTAGTATTTCGTTCGTTTTCACTGGCTTGTTTAAGGTTTGAGTGGCGTGAAGTGCTAGCCCGCTCCAGAATCAAGCAGTATGCAGCGACACCAATCGCTAAAACAAGTAATACTCCAAAAATAATTTTCATTACATCCTCCAATGTATACTACGATTAACGATATCATATATTATTTTTGCCCAATTAGACAGTTTTTCCCGAATAAAAAGGCTAAAGCCAAGGCTTTAACCTATTTTTTAGACAAGTTTTCTATTATATTCGACCAAACGTGGATAATAATCTGCGTTTTCATCTAAGTGAATTTTCGTCTCACTGACGTTATCGACCTGATCAAAGTTCAATAATGTGCCCCCGAAGAAGTGAGCACAAATCGCGCGGATAATACCGCCGTGACATACTAACAGCACATTTTCTTCATTGTATTCCTTAATCAGATCGGTAAAGAACGAATCCAAACGGACTTCAATCTCGGCCCAGCTTTCGACATCTTTAATGTAGTTACCCAATAAATCATTCGACAATCCACGGAAATCATAGACGTCTGGGTGTTCCTCTTGTAAATTACCAGGTTTCTTCCCATCGATGTCGCCAAAATCGATTTCTTGGATTCGAGCATCTGTTTGAATTTTTTTGTCATCTCCCACCAAAATCTTGGCAGTCTCGACTGCGCGTTTTAAGGGACTAGAGATAACCACGTCATATGGTGTGGGGTCAAAGGCCTTACCAACTTCTTCTGCAAATTCCTTACCTGTTTCGCTCAAATCAGGGTCAACTCGTGAACCTTGGTAGCGTCCCTGTTCATTTAAAGGTGTCGTGCCATGGCGAATTATTGTTATTTCCATCTTACTATTTACCTCTGCTCTGCAAAAAAATTTAACTGCAATAAAAAAAGAAACTAAACTAGTTTCTTATTATATGTCATCATTCTTGGACGGAAGTTCTCTGCCTCATCTAAATGAATGTGGTTAAACGTCACATTATCAGGTGCTGCGTAACCGAAAACGTCGTTGTCGAAAATTTCACCCATCAAGGCTCTGATTGTTAACCCGTGACAAACTACTAAGACACGGTCTTTTTTATGTTCAGCTTTCATTTCGTCTAAAAAGCCACCAACACGTTTGGCAACATCGGCATATGATTCAGCATCTGGTGCATACTTAGAATAGTTTGCGTTAAACATTCCAGAATAATCAAAAGCATCTGGATATTCTACGCGCAATGGATTGGGATCTTTTGCTTCCCACTTACCAAAGTTAAACTCAACTAAACGCTTATCTAGTTGAACGGGCATCGTTTCTTTAACTAGAATCTTAGCTGTATCTTTAGCACGTTGTAATGGGCTTGCGTAAACAGCTTGATACTTACTCTCATCAAAATTTGCACTGACTTGCTTGGCATATTCAATTCCTTCTTCTGAAAGTGGTGTATCTAAGCCCGCTCCAGAAATCAATCCAGAATTATTTGAAACACTGATACTATGTCTAACAAAAACCAAATCCATTTATCCGACCATCCCTAAATTTTTTTCGCGAATTTTCACAGTTGATTCCTACTCAATGATACACTATTTCATTTTTGCTGCAAAAACCATGAGGACTACCATCGCTGCAACGGCTAATACAATCGCACCAATAGCGAAGTTACGTTGTTGCAACTTTTTCTCCATTGTTTTAGCAACAGTCATCTTTACGATGAAGTAGACCAAGGCAGCTAAACTAGCAAAGAATATCCAAACAAAAATTCCGAGAACATTAGGTAATGCTAAGAAAATTTCAATACTGACAAATAAAGACGTCGCGATCACGGATAATTTGAAGCCAACTGGATACATTGGATACATGTTGTGATTCTTGAAATACGTGAGTAAACCGAAGATACATAGTGCTGCAAAAGAAGCATAGGTTAGAAATTGAATAATAAACGACATTGAAACACCTCGACAATTTAATATTTCTAGTGTAACAAAGATTGCGCCTTCATTGGTGTTTTTTAGAAATAATCGTAAAGTTCTGGTTGGCCAGTAATCATGGCATCCATGAAGCCGTCTGCCCGGTCCGTCAACTTAGTAATCTTTCCTAAACGGATAGCGTACTCGACTTGAATCCCACCCATCATAAGTTTAGTTAGTTGTTGAATGGAGATTTCAAAGTCGGCTTCTGGTGAATTTTTCTCTGATAATTTCTTGAAATTGGCAGTCGAGCCATCATAAGAAATCGAAAAGGAACCGTTGTTTTCTGCCAAAACCGGATCGGTTAAGTTGAAGACAATATTTGAGAAAGTAGATTCATATGGGTAACGCGACATAAAGTCGTCTAAATCGACGATTCGCGCCATCATATATGGCTTAATTTGGGTCGTCAAAATAGAAGGATCAGCAAGTGCATCCCCAATATAATAGGCTGTTCTAATCGCACAGTTAATTTCGCGGATATCCTTAGAAACCTCAACCATGTAGTTCAATAATTTCAAGAATGAGTCCGGATAATCGAGGTCGTTTACCCATTCGAAAATATGGAGTTTCCGGTCAATAATTTCATAATCGAGGAAGCCAGTCATTTCTCCATCAGCGGTGTATGCAATAGCCACCTTACGGTTGGTGTAACGCACACCAAGATAATCCCACCACCAGTCAGGACGGAACATATTGCCACGAGCTTGTGTCACAATCCGGTCATAGTTTTCCTTAATCAAAGGAACTGCGTCAGCGTAATCCATCGATTTAACGTACTTCAAAAGACTACCTGAGTTGCCCTTTGGAACGTCCTTAGAGTCCACACTGTATGTGGTTGTGTTAAAGACGTGTTCGTAGCCAAACTTCCGGTAAAAAGGGTAAGAGAAGGGTGCCAGGTAGCTTAAAGCCACATGGCGGTCCTTCATCTCGCGAATCGCATTCTTAATCAAGTCACTAGCGATTCCCTTACCCTCATAATTTTTGGCCGTCATGACGACGCCCAAGCCTTCCATCTTGTATCTCGTAGTCTCGAGTCCTACTTCAAATGGAAGTGCCCAAAGTCCACCGACAAGTTTGCCGGTGTCAATTGCACCATAAGGGTGGCTATTTTGAAAACGAATCTGAAAAGCTTTTTTGCGCCGTTCGTTGTTATGATAATTGAACGAGGCCAAATAGAGCTGATAGAACCGGTCGAAATCCGCCTCAGTTAATTTTTTAATTTCTGTCATCATATTCTCCTAGAAAAAACAAAGCATTCTATACCACTCTTTATTTTACGAGATTGGCGGTATATAACAAGGGCAATTTTATTAAAATTCTATAATTTTGTAACCGGCACCAACTGATGGTACGATTTAATTGAATAGACGTATAAAGGAGCAGACCAATGGCAATCTCACATTCTAAGGCAATCACAACTAGTACCAACAAATTACAAGTTCAAATTAACGTTCGGGAGCACGAGTTATTTATTGATGAACCTTTAGAAACATCTGGTGGCCAAAATACCGGGCTCACTCCAGTAGAAACTCTCTTAAGTGCAGTCGGTGGCTGCAAAATCATCATGGCTAAGAGTTTCGCTCGTCGCCAAAAAATCAATTTGAAGGCTATCTCAATCCAAGTCGATGGCGAGCTCGATAACGATGGCTTCATGCAGCGTGACCCGAAAGTTCGCGCAGGTCTCCCAAAAATCTGGTGCACCTACCACATTGATGCCGACAACACAGACGAAGAAATCGCCAAATTTGTCGAATTCATTGACTATTACTGCCCGGTCGCCGATACTTTAACGGGTGGAACAACGATCGAAACCAAAATTATTCGCCAGCATTTAGGTGAATAACATAGAAATAGAGGATTTACTTTTGGATAAAAAAGCCTTTCGGCAGAAACAACTAAAAAAGCTCCAACAACACGCAGACCAAACTGCAATTGAGAGTGGAGTTCTTTTAGAACGTTTGTTGGCCTCAGAAGTCTGGCAAAAAGCGAAAACGGTTGGTGTGACGATGAGTTCGCCGATTGAAGTAAACACCAAGCCCATCATTAAAGCAGCTTTAATGTTCGATAAAAAAATCTATCTGCCAAAGACGATGCCTAACCGCCAAATGGCCTTTTTGCCTTATACCGGAAAGGAAAACTTGGAGAAGAGTAGCTTTGGCGTCTTAGAACCCGAATATAACGCCCTCCTAGTGGCTAGTAGTCTCGATCTGATGATAGTTCCCGGAATTGCCTTTGGAACCGACACAGGCTATCGTGTGGGCTTTGGGGGTGGCTATTATGACCGCTACCTCAAAGACTTCAAGGGTGCGACTATCGCATTGGTCCCTTCAGTCATGAATTTCTCGGAAACATTCTGGGAAACGGGCGACTACGACATCCAAATACAGAATCTGATTACAGTTTAAAGTCCTCACAAAAAGACCCACTTTTCTGAAATTTCCGTTTTCAGCGTAGTGAGCCTTTTTATGTGTTTGAGGAGTGTTATGAAATTCTATTTTTTGGGCAGAAATATAACTGTGTTTCCCTATCTGTAAAACATTATTTTCCCAAATTTTTGTTTTCTTCAAATCCTTGTTGAGAGGATATCATTTGAATAGTTCATTTTATTATCTGAACATTGTCTTACTTGCACGAGCCATTACCTTAGGGTTCTTCTCGTAGTGATGTAACTTAGTTAATTCTGTGTCTGGAATACCTAAGAAGTGGTAAACCGCGATTTGTGCAGCTCTAAATGAGAATTGTTCCGTGAAGACCATATCAAATGGCATCTCAGCAAATTGGCTAATGAAGGCCAAGTTCTTGGAGTGCTTTGGCACAACAGCAGGACGATCACCGATTGAGCGTTTGTTGAACAATGCGCTCGCATAAGGCATGATTACTGGAATGACGTTGACAATTGAATTCCAGATTTCGTCACTGTGGTTATGGATGTTGTCTTCAGAAGTATCCACTTCGGCCAAATGTCCGAGTAATTCTTCCAAAATTTCGTGTCCAGTCATTTCGATGAATGGTTTCTTGACATAATCGCCGACTTTACGTGGGAACATTGCATAGCCCCAGAAGACGGTCTCGTTTTCCTTTTGAGCGTGGAAATGTGGTTGATGGTGCACAACGATTGAAAGCAAGTTGTTACTATCAATCCAAGTGTTCAAAGCGTTACCTGGTTTTTGTTGAGTGATTCTAGTGATTTCGTTCAACAAGAAGTGGTCGTTTGTCGTAATTGTGAAGCTCATCCATTCAGATGCTGCACGATCACTAAAGAACTTGTCTGGATGACCCAAATCATAGAAGTGCTCAGTTGCTTTCTTCCATAAGGCTGCACTTGGGGCGTATTCCATGTTCTCTACTACAGGAGTTTCCATGTCACCAAATGAGCTGCTGTCAGTAATTGAACCGTTAGTATCAAACACTAAGTCATCAGGTTGAACGGCAATCTCACCAGTTTCGCCAGTCTCAACATTTTCGAAATGAAGGGTCTTCACGATAATCTCATCGCGTAATAAGGTATCCTCGAAGTCCCAGTCAGTGATCTTAATGTTGTTAACGAACTTAACTCCGTTGTCTTCCAAGACTTTACGCATTGGCAAAATCAAGCTTTCATATTGGTTGAATGGTGTTCTAGTAACACCTTCCAAAGTATTAATCCGGCTGAATTCCAAAATCATGCGGTTCATGTAACGACGTAATTCCATTGCTGAAGATTGTTTCTTAAAGGCGAAAGTAGTTTCCCACATGTACCAGAAGTTCGTGGTGAACATGTGTGGTGTCTTTTTGAACCATTCTTCAATCGTCACATCGTTCAATTCTTCTTCACGTGATGCGGGCATCATCATCAAACGAGTCAGCCAGTATCGATCCAAGTTATCAAATTGCATGTGTGAGTAATCGTTCTTGTCACCCTTGTTGCGGATGCCATCTTTCTTATCCATTAAACGTGCAACGTCGTGTGTTGGGTGCGCGTGGTCAAATTCTAAAATTTCTTCGGTAACTGATTTACCAGGATGGTCGAGTGATGGTACAAATTCCAAGAGATCCCACAAGTTTTCGTAGGTCTCTTCATTTAACATCCGGCCGCCTTTAGCCAAGAAGCCTCTATTGTTAGCGACGTCTTGCGCTGCGTATTCGGTTTCGTATTTAGTAACCAAATCGCCATCATTTGCCCCATGTTCTTCGAGGCCATACATCGTAATTTGATTACCACTCCATTTGCCGTCGCGGATTAAATATAATCCTGCAGCAAGGTTACCAATACCAGTTCCAATCATATAAGCATTCTGTTGAGCCATGATCTTACCTCCGATGAATTTCTCATCATTATTTGTATACACATATACTATACCTAGATAGATATAAAAGCTATTAAATCTAGTGATTTTTTACCAAAAACCTTGGTATTTAGAAAAATTTAAAAAGTTTACTCTGCTACGATATACATTCCTTTCAACCAAATAGATTCGCTGTTTGTAAGGGCTTAAACCGACCTATTTTTATGTAATAATTTTTCTTATTTTTAATTAGTAGATATTTCTAAACATTTTGATTAGTTTTAAGTGTTTTATCTTGCTTTTATACTAAACTCTAATGTATTCTATAAATGTAGAAGAAAATCTACATCATGGTTTAAGAAGAAAGGTGATGCTTATCAAAGTATTCGCAATCTTAATAGGACTTCTTCTGGGAGGCTGGATTGGACCGTTCGTACTTGGTTCGTTTGGACCAACATTACTTTCCATATCCATCTTTCCGGCCATGATTGGGGCAGTCGTTTTAGTCTTACTGCTAGTGGTACTAATGACGACGCACCCCAGTAGAGAAAAAAAACACTTGCTTGATCGTGATTAACACCCTCAACGAAATTCTCACTCCTCAAAATGACATTTCCTATATTTTTTCATATAAATATTTTCCCCAAAAATATTCCGTATAAAATATTTTAAATATAGATCCCTAACTAAATATTTCCCCAAAATATTTTTAGATAGATTCCCTTGATACATTTCAAAAGTGATTTTTTTCTCTTTAAAAGGTCTGCGCTGGTCGCAGGCTTTTTAATTGCCTTGAGTTTAACACTGCCGGCTGTCATCAAGCACACAAAAAAGCTCCAAAACCCGGTCAGGATTTTGAAGCTTTCCTTAATCTCGCTACTAGAGCAAAGCGTGTAATTTTTTTGTTGGTAGGAATTTATAATAATAGTTAAATTAACTGCTCTGTCTTCGTAGGACATTAATGAAGAATTTCCATTGGCAGTAATTGGGGTTACTACCAATGGCTTCTTTTCGTTTTTATCTTTTTTCTTTGTTTATTGCTTTATTTATTGTGGTTACTTTCAGCCTCTAAACGGTAGCCTTCAATCTCATCTTCAGCAGCAAAGACGAAGTGACCTGGGTAAACTTCGGTCAAACTACGTTCCTTGCCGT
Source organism: uncultured Lactobacillus sp. (assembly GCA_946409675.1). GTDB lineage: Bacteria > Bacillota > Bacilli > Lactobacillales > Lactobacillaceae > Amylolactobacillus. Next base: position 22,372 of record CAMJXI010000002.1, read on the forward strand.
CCATTTCCTTAGAAGCATCATATGGAATGATGACCTTCTTTTTCTCTAAACGAGGATCAGGAATTGGCACAGCTGACAAAAGACTCTTGGTGTACGCATGTAGTGGGTGATTGTAAACTTCATCTGAACTGGATAGCTCAACAATTCGGCCATAATGCATTACGGCAATTCGATCACTGATATATTTCACCATTGATAAATCATGGGCGATAAATAAGTAGGTCAAATTTTGTTGTTGTTGAATGTCACGCAACAAGTTAACAACTTGGGCTTGAATAGAAACGTCCAAGGCACTAATTGGTTCATCAGCGATGATGAACTTAGGCTTAACGGCCAGTGCCCGGGCAATTCCGATTCTTTGACGTTGACCACCCGAGAATTCATGGGGGTATCTCGTCATGTGGTCGACGTTTAATCCAACTAATTCTAGGAGTTCTTCAATCCGTGCTTCACGTTCCTCTGGTGTTTTGGCTAAGTTATTGATATCAATCCCTTCGGCAATGATATCTTTAACTTTCATCCGGGGGTTCAGTGATGCGTAGGGATCTTGGAAAATCATTTGAACTTTACGACGGAAATCTTTCATATCAGGATGGCCGTTTTTTAATTTGGCAATATCTTTGCCTTCGAATTCAATTGTGCCGCTGGTAGGGTCATACAGACGAATAATGCTTCGTCCAGTAGTTGTCTTACCAGAACCTGATTCGCCAACTAAACCAAAGGTTTCGCCTTCGTAGATATCAAATGAAGCATCGATAATAGCCTTAACTTCATTTTTCTTACCTGCATTAAAGGTTTGGTTCAGGTGCTGAACACTAACCAATACTTTTTTATCATCAGTCACCTTCAACTCCACCTTTCGTTTCAACTAGTTTTTCAAGTTCGCTATAATGCGCTTGACGTTGCTTGATTTCTTGTGGAACGTTCACTTCTGGTGCATCAGGATGCAACAACCATGTTGCCGCATAGTGTGTATCTGATACTTCAAAGAATGGTGGTTGCTCTTCGAGATCAATCTGCATCGCAAATTCATTTCTCGCTGCAAAAGCATCACCCTTTGGTGGATCTAGTAAATCAGGAGGGGTCCCAGGAATAGCGTAAAGTCTGCTACTATCCGTATCAAGTGTTGGCATTGATTCCAACAAGCCCCAAGTATATGGGTGTTTGGGATTGTAGAAGATTTCATCTGTTGTGCCATATTCAACGATTTTGCCGGCGTACATAACAGCTACACGGTCAGCGATACCAGCAACAACACCTAAATCATGCGTGATGAAGATAATCGATGTATCAATCTTCTTTTGTAATTCTTTTAAGAGATCGATGATTTGTGCTTGAATGGTTACATCCAGCGCAGTCGTTGGTTCATCCGCAATAATAATTTTAGGGTAGTTAACGATAGCAATCGCGATAACGATACGTTGACGTTGGCCACCTGAGAATTGATGAGGGTAATCCTTCATCCGTTCAGTTGCGTTTTGGATACCAACCAATTTCAAAACTTCTTCGGCACGTTTCATGGCCTTAGATTTCGACATTGAATGGTGTAAAAGAAGTGGTTCTGCCACTTGTTTACCAATCGGCATAGTTGGATCAAGCGATGTCATTGGATCTTGGAAAATCATCGAGATTTCGTTACCCCGAATGGCGTTCATTTGTTTCTTCGACTTAGTTAAAATATCTTCGCCGTTGAACAAAATTTCACCGTTTTCGACAGTAGCGTTAGGAGCAAGTTGACGCAAAATCGAACGAACTGTAACTGATTTACCAGAACCAGATTCACCAACGATTGCGAGTGTTTCTCCTTCTTCCAAATCGAAACTAACATCTCTAATAGCCTTAACGGTGCCAGCATAGGTACTAAAGTCTATTTGTAAATTATTTACTTCAAGAATTTTACTCATTGTTCACACCCCTAATCTAAAGTCTTTGGATCAAATGCATCACGTAACCCATCAGCTAAGAGGTTAAAGGCAAGCATGATAATTACAATAAAGATTGCTGGAATCCACAGTTGGAAACTGAAGAATCTAAAGGCTTTTTGTCCATCTGACAAAAGAGTACCTAAGGAAGCAATTGGGGCAGGAATACCAATCCCGATATAACTCAAGAATGCTTCGAAGAAGATTGCATTTGGGATGGTAAACATTGTTTGAATGATAATAACGGAACTTAAGTTTGGAATTAAATGTTTAAACGCAATTTTGGAAGGTTTTTCACCTAAAGTTTTAGCTGCAAGAATAAATTCTTGATCCTTCAGTTGCATAGTTTGAGCACGAATCAGACGAGCCATGGTGATCCAACCGGTCATCCCAATCGCAAGGATAATTGAGGTCATACCTGGTTTGAAGACCAAAAGCATCAAGATAACAACAACAAGGTTAGGAACTGATGAAACAATTTCGATAATCCGTTGCATGATCGTATCAGTCCGTCCGCCCTTCCAGCCTGAAATGAGGCCGTAGAACAAACCGATTGTCAAATCAAACAAGGTTGCCATGAAGGCGATAAAGAGTGACACACGGACACCAACCAATGTTCTTGATAAGAGGTCACGACCAAGATAATCTGTCCCAAAAATATAATAGGTCCCCTTTGGCACACCCGCTCTAGCGTATGTGTCGACAGCGCCAGCACCGGAATTCCAATATCCGTTGAAGCCAGGGATATTGAGGTTACCGATTTTTGGTGCCAAGTTTTTAAAGTTAGGATTTTGGGCATTAGGATTATGTGGTGAAACCCATAATGACAATACAGAAATGAAAATCAAGATGATTAAGATGTACAACGAAATCATTGCGGCTTTGTTCTTACGTAAACGACGCATAGCGTCTTGTGTAAACGTTAAAGATTTAGCAGCAATTTTTTCTTGTTGTGAGGAATCCATAGTTGAAGCGACAGGTTTGAAACTGTCTGCGGTAATTTTTACATCAGCCATTAGTTTGCCCCCTCATCTAATCTAATTCTTGGATCGATAATTCCGTAAAGAATATCGACGACTAAGATAACAACAACCAACATTACAGAGTAGAGGATGGTTAAGCCCATGATTACAGGGTAATCGTTGGTAACAATTGACTTAACGAATTGTTCACCAATACCAGGGATTGAGAAGATATTCTCAACAACCAGTGAGCCGACCATCAAATCGACGGTCATTGGTCCGATGATGGTAATGATTGGAATCATTGAGTTACGCAAGGCATGCTTCTTCACGATTTGTCCTTCGGAAGCCCCTTTTGAACGCGCCAATTCAATATAATCACTACCCAAAACGTCGACCATTTCAGTTCTCATAAACCGAGCTGTATTGGCTAACGGTGCCATCGCGAGTGCTAAAGTAGGCAAGATACTGCTTGAGAATCCTTCCCACAAAGCAACTGGGAACAAGCCCCAACGAAATGCTAACCAAAATTGTAAAAGGGCAGCGAAAACGAAGTTAGGGATTGAACGGCCGATGATAGCCAAGATAGTTGCTGTAGTATCAATCCAAGTATTTTTCTTGATGGCAGAAATTGCCCCCAAGATCATCCCAAGAATTGTTCCGACAACCATTGCTTGGATACCGATTTGGATAGAAGGCCCAATTCTAGTAGCAATTATGTAAGAAACTGATTGGTTGTATTGATAAGAGTTCCCAAAGTCACCATGCAGAATCCCAACCATATACGAAAGATATTGTTGGAAGACGGGCTTATCCAAACCATATTGATGGTTCAAAATAGCACGTTGTGCAGTTGGAATATGGGGGTTGTTATATGGAGTACCTGGTAAAAGCTTCATCAAAAAGAACGTAATCGACGCAATAATGAAGAGCGTTAGGACCATATAAGCAAGTCTTTTTAAAATATATTTAAACATGTATTTCCCCTTGCTGTTTAATTTTGAAATAAGAAAGCAGTGTCCCTCGCCTGGAGGATACACACCGCTTCTTAGAAGAACGAATTATTTCAAATATGCGTTAACGAAGTCGTAGTTACCTGCTGGGCTGTATTTCAAGTCCTTGATCTTAGAGTTAACTAAGTGAGCTTCAACACTTTGATAAACTGGGATGGCACCCATTGTCTTGTTCAATACATCAGATGCATCGACAAGATCTTGCCAACGTTTTTCAGGATCAGTAGCGTCAGTAGTTTTGCTCTTTTCGATTAAAGCATCGTATTCTTTGTTACTCCACTTACCATTGTTGTAAGTGTTGTTTGATGTTAACAAGTCAAGGAAAGTAATAGCATCTGGGAAGTCACCAATCCAGGCTGTACCAACCATATCGAAGTCTCCGTTTTCAGATCTTGAAAGACGAGTCTTGAAAGGAACACTAGCAATGCTTACTTCCAAACCAGGAAGGTTCTTTTCAAGTTGGTTTTGAAGGTATTCTTGGTACTTCTTAGCACCTTCAGTATCGTCGCCTAACAATTCAAGAGTAAGTTTAGTTTTACCTTCTTCTTTAAGTCCTTCAGCCCAAAGCTTTTTAGCTTCAGTTGGGTTGTATTTGTAATATTCTGAACCGCCAGTAGCGTCTTCAGTGAAGTCTTTACCTGTTTCAGGGTTCTTAGTCAAACCATCTGGAACAAGGCTTGAAGCCGTGATTGAACCATCAGCGATAACGTCTTTAACAATTTGTTTTCTGTTTAAAGCCATTGAGATTGCTTGACGGATTTTTTCGTTTTGTAATTCTTTGTGTTTCTTTTGGTTGAATTCAAGATAGTAGATACTTGATTGTTTCAAACCTTGGAAATCTTTATCATTTTGTGATTGTGCTGCTGCATCACCAGAAAGTGTTGCATCATCAAGCTTGCCACTTTGGTAAAGACTTAAAGCAGTGTTGGAATCTTTAACAACTTGAACTTTGATCTTGTCCAATTTAACGTTCTTAGCATTCCAGTAATCTTTGTTCTTAACTTCAGTCCAAGTATTGTTAGTACCGTTCCAACCAGTCAATTTGAATGGTCCGTTAAATACTAAGTATTTGCTTTGAGTACCATATTTGTCGCCAGCTTTTTTAACGACTTTTTCGTTCAATGGGAAGAATGCTGAGTTAACGAGCATTGTTTCGAAGTAAGGAATTGGGTGTTCAAGGGTGACTTCAAAGGTCTTGTCGTCAACGGCTTTAACGCCTAAAGTGTCAGGATCTTTCTTGCCGGCAGTAATGTCGTCGGCATTCACGATTCCGCTATAGAGGTAGGCATATTGGGATTTGGTAGCTGGATCTACAGTACGTTTCCAGGCATAAACGAAGTCTTTTGCAGTAACTTCATCACCATTGCTCCATTTTGCATCTCTAAGTTTAAAGGTATAAACTGTGCCACCCTTAGTTGGTTTGACAACTTTGGTTGCCATGGCAGGGTCTAGATCAGAACCAGAATAGCGATAAAGACCATCCATAGTATCTGTTAAGGCTTGACCACCGATATGGTCAGTAACCTTTGATGAATCCATTGTGGAAATAATATCTTTTTCCATCCGGCTCCATGTTTGTGAAGATGAACCAGAATCTTTACTAGATCCGCCCCCGGAACATGCAGTCAAGACTAGAGCCAAAGCGGCTACAGTCGTTGTTAATACGGCTAACTTCTTACGTTTCATAATATGCCCTCCTATGTGTGTATGAATAATACATTAAAATTTAATTGAAATCAATAGGAAAATGGAACTTTAACCAATATTTTTCTCATAATTCCTTTTGGAAGTTCCCAGAAAACGCGTTGCTATTGAGCTTTCCGGACTTTTTATTTTTTTGAATTTTTTTCATCTTAGCTGACAAGATTTATCCGAAGTCTGCCAGAATACCTAGTTGATTAGGTATTTAGCCACTTATAAAAAGTTATCGTACAAAAACCAAACGTTTTTTAACTCTCTTTTGCACGCTTTATTATAGAAGGGAAAGTTATCATTTTTACAAAAACGAATAGCCTTTTACTTAGTATTTTTTAATCTTGCTCTCAGTCTGCTTATTAATCTCTCATTTTATTTTATCTAACTAAAATGACCCCATACTCTAGTTTTCTAGAATATGAGGTCATTTGTTTTTGTTATTTTATAGGAAGATTCTTGTCTAGTTTCTACTATCTTTTTATTTCTTTTGTTCAGGTAAGGACTCATGTTTAAACATCTGCGTAGCAGCCACCGCTTGGCGCCAGCCCTGATACAAATTATCTTTGCGCGCGCCGTTCATTTGCGGCATGAAGGTATCGCCCTCAGCAAAAATCTGCCGGAGCTCATCTTCATCCTTCCAGAAGCCCACGGCAAGCCCTGCCAGAAAGGCGGCTCCCATCGCGGTCGACTCTAAGTTCTGCGCCCGTTCGATTGGTGTTGCCA
>CAMJXI010000003.1 GCA_946409675.1 uncultured Lactobacillus sp.
GGAAAAACGATGACTACGAGCAAAAAGGCTGCAAGTTTCCGGTTCACGGACACGTCGTCTTCACTGATGTAGACTTCGGTTACGTGCCCGGAGACCTGATTTTGCACGACATTAATATTGATGCTAAACCTGGAATGAAAATTGCACTCGTTGGGGCGACCGGTGCTGGCAAAACGACCATCGCAAGCATGATCAACCGTTTTTACGAGATAGACTCAGGTAAAGTTACCTTTGATGATATTGATATTAAAGATATCAACAAAAAATCCCTTCGAAGTGCGATGTCGATTGTTTTACAAGAAACCCACCTTTTTAGCAGCACGATTTTGGAAAATATCCGCTTCGGTAATCCGAGCGCTTCTGACGACGAAGTTTTCCAAGCAGCCAAATTAGCCCACGCCGATGAGTTCATCAAGCAGTTAAACGATGGGTTCAACACCCAAATTGACGGCGACGGATCTGATCTGTCCCAAGGTCAAAGACAGCTACTCTCAATTGCCCGGGCAATGATTGCGGACGCCCCATTAATGATTTTGGATGAGGCCACTTCAAGTATCGATACCCAAACGGAACGTTTGATCCAATCGGGGATGGACAACTTGCTAGCTGGTAGAACTAGTTTCGTGATTGCGCACAGACTTTCAACGGTCGCAAACGCCGACATGATTTTAGTAATCGACCAAGGAAAAATAATTGAGTCCGGTTCTCATAAATATTTACTTGCCCAAAAAGGTGAGTATTATCAGTTGTACACAGGTAATAAAGAACCGACCTAATACCGTTTAAATAACTAAATCTTGAAAATTCTGTCTGGATTAGCTATACTTTAGTAAATTCAAAGATTACAAGAATGTTACAAAAACTTTTTTGCTGAGGAGTATCATGTCACAAAAACATGCAAGCAAGACCCAAATGAATCGTCGAAAAATAACAATCATCAGTTCAATCGTAGCAGCGCTAATCGTGATTTGCTACGGGGTTTTTGGTATGTATTTTCAAAGTCATTTCCTGCCAGGCACTACCGCCTATGGGGTTGAAATCAATGGTTTAACCACTACCCAAGCAACTGAAAAATTGCAAACAAAGTTGAAATCGACTGAGTTTGTTTTGAAAGATAAAAAAACAAAAATCGCATCAATCACCGGTAAAGAATTAGGAATTCAAAAAGATTTCAGCCCATTATTGAAAGAGAAGATGGACAACCAAAATGCTTGGCTCTTCAAAACTTCTGAAACTGTGGAAGGAAATGGCAAGGGTTCCGAAACCTCATTTGATTTGAAGCAAATTACAAGTTTCGTGAACAAGCTGTTTCCACAGATCAACACTGGCAGAACAGTTACGCAAAATGCAAAAATTGTGAATAAAGGCGGCGAGTTTACAGTCGTTCCTGAGGTGAAGGGTAACAACTTCAACCAAAAGGAAGTGAACACTTTAGTCGTAAACGCCATCCAAACTGGCGAACAAGAAATTCAGTTGGACAAGAACTACGTCAAGCCGGAAATCACTAAAGACAGCACCAAGATTAAGAACCTAATTTCTAAAATGAACAAATTAAGCAACATGAAGGCAACCTACACGATTGCCGGTAATACTGTGACCATTCCAAAAGCGACCTTGGCTTCTTGGCTTGTCAGCTCTGGCGACAAAGTGTTGGTTAACAGTAATTTGGTTAGTGCTTATCTCAGTGGCCTGAATAGCCAGTACGCTACTTTTGGTAGTACACGCCAATTCAAGTCAACCAAGCGCGGGACAGTTTCTGTTCCCGGTGGAATCTATGGTTGGAGCATAAATGTTTCGGCTGAAACTTCCAACCTCGTTGCTGCAATCTTGAAGGGTGATGACTTCACCAAAGAACCAACCATTCAAGGGACCGGCTATCATAAGGATGGTACGGATATCGGTAGCACCTACGTCGAAGTCGACAAGGTCAACCAACATATGTACGTCTACAAGAATGGCAGCTTGATTATCTCGACCGATGTCGTTACTGGTAAACCAGGCCAAGACACACCAATCGGTGTTTATAACGTATGGGCAAAACAACGTAATGCCACTCTTCGTGGGAACAAAGACGATGGGAGCAAGTATGCTTCACCAGTTAGTTACTGGATGCCAATCGACAACACTGGTGTTGGTTTACATGATTCACCATGGCAACCGAAATACGGTGGCGACTGGTACGTTACCCACGGTTCACACGGTTGTGTCAACACACCACCAAGTGTGATGAGCCAAGTTTATGCACAAGTAGAAATTGGAACACCGGTTATCGTGTTCTAGCTAAAACCTAAGTAATCCTCACGGATTACTTTTTTTGTTGGATAGTTTATGACTATCTTAAAAAAATTCAGTGGAATATCTGGTAAAATGTACCTAATAGTAGTTTTTATAATGATGGTAGTGTCTAGATAAGGCGAGGAAAAACATGAAAATTTTAGTTGTCGATGATGATAAAGAAATTGTGGAACTTTTAAGTATTTATTTGAACAACGAGGGCTACGAACCTGTGACAGCTTATTCTGGTAAAGAGGCTATCACTAAACTGGCAACCAACTCAGACATTGGCTTGATGATTTTGGATATCATGATGCCTAACATGACCGGGATTGAAGTAATCAAGGAAGTCCGCAAAGACTCCGAGATTCCAATCATCGTTGTTTCTGCAAAAACCGGAGACATGGACAAAATTCAAGGCTTGATTACTGGTGCCGATGATTACGTGGTTAAACCATTTAACCCACTTGAAGTGATGGCACGCGTTAAATCACTGCTTCGTCGGACTTCCCAAACTGTGACTAATGACGAACCTGATGTCCTTGAAATCGGTCCGCTTGTGATCAACCGTGATTCCCACGAAGTGAAGACTCTGACCGGAAGCAAGATTCAATTGACTGCGCTCGAATTTGGCATTCTTTATTTGCTTGCGAGTCATCCAAACCGAGTGTTTAGTGCAGACGATATTTTCGAACGCGTTTGGCAGCAAGAAAGTGTTGTTTCAGCTAAGACGGTCATGGTCCACGTGAGCCATTTGCGGGACAAGATTGAAGAAGCAACCGAAGGTGAGAAAGTTATCGAAACCGTTTGGGGCGTTGGGTACAAAGTGGAGATTTAGCCTTTGAACAAAAAAAGAAAAGTAAAACTGACCGGTAAGGAAAAAAGTGAATTACTCGGTGAGGGTGTAGTAACGATTGTCTTGTTACTACTTTTGAATTTATCACTCGTGATTTTGTTAAACCTCGCGTTATTGCAAAATCAGGATTTAATTGACGGAATTTGGATTATCAAACAAGCAATTTCCATAAGCAGCAACTGGAACCTCTACAGTTGGCAGAATATCTTCATTGGCTTCATGGCAGTTGTTGATTTTATTGTGCTCTATTGGCGCTTGATTCGGCGTTACCACCAGATGCAAATGCGTCACGTAATCACGGAGTTGCATTACATCGCGGAAGGTAATTTCGACCACCGGATCGATTTTTATGTGAAAACAGACCTGCAAAAGGTGATCGACAGTATCAACTCTTTGGTTGATAGTACTGTTAAGGCCATGCAAGAAGAGCGGCAAATCGAACAAAGTAAGGACGACTTGGTTACCAATGTGTCCCACGATATTCGCACACCATTAACTTCGATTATCGGTTACCTCGGACTTTTGCATTCCGGGAGCGTGAAATCAGAGGAAGACGCCAGAAAGTACATCAATATCGCTTACGTGAAGGCCAACCAAATGAAGGCCCTAGCTGATGACTTGTTCGAGTACACGACGGTGCGCCAGGGGCCAACCAAGTTAGCTTTGGCTCCATTACATCTGAATTCGATGCTCGAGCAATTAGCGGCTAGTTTTGAACTGGAAGCCGAAAAGAAGAACGTTACGATCACTGCGACAGTTACCCCAAAAGAATTGACGATTGATGCAGACGCAGAGCAACTGGGACGGGTCTTCAACAACTTGTTAAGTAATGCCTTGAAATACGGTAAGGGTGCGACCGAGATTAATTTGATTGCTCGCAAAACCGGGACGAATGAAGTCGAAATTGTGGTTGCCAATAATGGCCAGAAGATTGAGTCATCTGCCGTCAACAAGGTCTTTGAACGGTTCTATCGGGTGGAAACCTCGCGTTCTGTTGAGACGGGCGGTACCGGACTGGGACTAGCCATCACCAAGGGCATCGTGGAATCTCATCAAGGGAATATCCATGTGACCTCAGACGATGATATGACACGCTTTATTATCCATCTGCCAATCAAACAAAATGAATCCGAAAAGGTTGAAAAACATAGTGAAAAGAATCGTTAGAAATATAGCTTTTGTAGTGGTGGGGATTGTGGTGTTGGCGTTCTTATTGAACTTTTTTAATCGCTCCGAATATGGGTCCGATTTAGAAGACCGCATCTCCATCTTTTCGAATAACGAGAAATAATATTTAAGAACCAAAATTAAGAAATAAACAAAACGGGAGAACGAAATTTTGAAAAAACTGATGACAAAGATTTTATTACTGGTGACTGTGCTAGGGACAATGTTGGGAACGGCGTTGCCGGCACAAGCAGCGACCAGTGATAATGCCATTAACGCAAGTGCTGCTTTAGCGGTTGATTTAAATACAGGTAAGATTTTATACAACCAAAACGCTAAACAAGTTTTACCAATTGCTTCAATGACGAAGATTTTAACCTTGTATTTGGTCCGCGAAGCAATCGCTGACAAGAAAATTAGCTTCTCTGATGAAGTAACAATCACCAAGAACATTTCAAAATTAAGTAAGGATCCAAACCTTTCAAACGTTCCGGTTACGACTGGTGAAAAATACACCGTCAAAGAACTTTATGAATCTGGCTGGATTTACTCCTCAAATGCCGCAGCAATGGCCTTGGCTGATAAAGTTGCCGGTTCGCAAGACAAATTTGTCGACTTAATGCTTAAACAATTGAAAAAATGGGGTATCACTAACGCCCAAATCGTCAACGTTAGTGGCTTGAACAACAGCGATTTACCAGCTAACATGCGTGTTGCTGGTACTGACAACAAGGCCGAAAACAAGATGTCTGCTGAAGACTTAGCAGTCGTTGCTAGTCACGTCTTAAAAGAATTCCCAGAAACACTAGAAATCACTAAAACTGTTAAAAAGACTTTTGCTAAAGGCAGAAAAGATGAATTCGTGATGACTAGTTTCAACCGGATGCTTCCTGGTCAACCAGATGCTCTGGCCGATTTGAAAGTGGATGGCTTGAAGACCGGTACAACTACAGCTGCCGGTGAATCTTTCGTCGGTACGATCAAGCAAAATGGTTTTAGAATTGTGAACGTTGTAATGCACGCTAATGGTGCTGAAGGCGACCTAGGAAAACGTTTCAAGGCAACTGGCACGTTGATGCGCAAGGTGTACAATGAGTGGTCACCACAAACAGCAATCAAGAAGGGTGACACTAGCCTCACTAAAGCAATCAAGCTGAAGTACGGTAAGGAAAGTTCAGTGAAACTTGAAGCAGCCAATAACGTTGTTGTCTGGAATCACAATGACCAAGTTGGTAAGACGAGTATTTCATTGAAGGCAAAAACAAAAGATGCAAATTCTGCTAAAAAAGGCGAGGCTTTTGGTGAAATCAAAGTTGCCTCTGACGGTTTGGGTTATTTGCCAGGATCAACCGGTGATGTCAATTTAGTTGCAGTTAAAACTGTGGACCAAAAGAATCTTTTTGAACGCCTAATTCAAGGAATTGGCGAGTTCTTTAGCAACTTATTTTAATTTGAAGTCCCATTAGATATGCTATAATACAAGTTAATTGAGCAAATACAGGAGATTATTATGGCTATTTCTTTAGATGCATGTATTTTAATTTTAAAGGAGCACCACTTGCTGAAAAGCAGTGCTATACAAGATGCTGTTCCGACACAAATGCAACAAATCAGTTATGATTCGAGAAAAGTTGATGTCGATACCCTCTTCTTTTGCAAAGGGAAAAACTTTCGGCCAACTTATTTAACAATGGCCAAAAATAGCGGCGCAATTTGTTACGTTGCTGAACAACCTTATCCAGAGGGCAAGGGGATGCACGCGTTAATCGTGCGCGATGTCCAAAAAGCAATGGCACTTTTGTCGGCAGCTTACTTCAACTTCCCCCAAGACGATTTATTCGTGGTGGCCTTCACAGGAACTAAGGGTAAGACAACTTCAAGTTACTTCTTGAAGGGTATTTTGGACCAAGCCAACAACGGCAAGACTGCGCTCTTCTCATCAGTTGACCGTGTTGTCGGGCCAAAACCCGACCAACGTTTCAAATCAGACTTAACCACTCCAGAGTCGCTGGACCTTTTCCGCGACATGCGTGCGGCAGTTGATAACGGCATGACCCACTTAGTGATGGAAGTTTCTTCGCAAGCTTATAAGAAGAATCGTGTCTTTGGTTTAACTTATGATATCGGCTTCTTCTTAAACATTACCTCTGATCACATCGGGCCAAACGAACACCCAGATTTCGAAGATTACTTGCATTCTAAATTACAATTGATTGTTAACTCACGCAAATGTGTGATTAATGCAGAATCAGATAATTTCGCAGATATTTATGCGGCTGCAAAGACTACGACCAACCCTGATAGTATCTATCTCTTTGCGACGGAAGATTTCCGCCAACCAGAAAATGTTCAACCAATTGATGTTCGTTTCCACAGCATTGAAAACGACATGGAACAAAGTAAATTTAACTTAGTAACAACCACACCCAGAACGAACAACCTCGGAATTGATGGTGAATACATTCTGGGTTTAATTGGTGACTTTAACGAAGTTAACGCGACTGCCGCAATTATTGCTGGTGGTTTAGCTGGTGTTCCGCAAAAAATTGCTGCTGCCGGAATTAAAGATGTTAATATTCCTGGCCGCATGCAAACATTGAAGACGAAAGATCATGGTGAAGTTGTGGTCGATTACGCCCACAACCTTGCAAGCATGCACGCTCTTTTGTCGTTCTTGAAACGTGAATTTAACGATCCGAAAATGATTGTGGTGTTAGGCTCACCTGGAGATAAAGGTGTTTCTAGACGCGCTGACTTCAGCCAATCATTGAATGACTTCGCTGATGTGGCTTACTTAACGACCGATGATCCGGGCTATGAGAGTCCACTTGATATCGCAAACGAAATTGATGCCGGCATCGACCACGATAAGGTTGACGTGACCATCGAGCTTGATCGTGAAACTGCGATTAAGGCAGCGATTACTGGAAGTAAACCGGGCGAGATTGTCGTTCTTGCGGGTAAGGGTGAAGATAATGTACAAAAGGTCCGTGGGATTGATACTCCTTATGCCTCAGATCTTGCTATTGCCCAAAAAATTATTGCAGAATTATAGGTATTTTTGATGAAAAAATTCTTTACAGTAATCGGTGGCATGGGTACTTTGGCTACCGAGAGCTATGTTCGTGCTATTAATCACAGATTAACAATTACTCGTGACCAAGATTACTTAGACTATATTTTGGTCAACAACGCGAGTGTGCCCGACAGAACGGGTTATATTTTGGATCACTCAAAGCCCAGTTTTTTGCCAGCGTTACTAGAAGACGTGCAACAACAAAGTCTGTTAAAACCGGAATTTATGTTGATGGTTTGTAACACGGCACATTACTTCTACGATGAGCTAGCTGCTGCAACCGACGTTCCTCTGTTACATATGCCAAGGATTGCCGTTAATAAGTTGATTGAAACTTATCCAAACGAGGAAAAAATTGGCTTGATTGCAACTCGTGGGACTATTGCCGATGAAATCTACAAGGATGAAGTCGAAAAAGTGGGTCGCGAGGTTGAACTTGGTGGACCTGAAATTCAACCGATGGTCGATGATTTGATTTATAATCACGTCAAACAGACCGGTAAAGTTGATGAGGAGCTGTACTACCATATTCTTGAGTTGATGCATGATAAGTATCACGTGAATGTGATTATCTTGGGTTGTACCGAGTTGTCGCTTGCACAAGAATTGGCTCCAAATCATCCATACAATGTAGTTGATCCGCAAAGTATTATCGCCGATGTCAGCATTGAGGTTGCTCTCAAGATTAGACAAGGTGAACCAACTGATGAAGTATTACAACCGTATCTTAAATAGATGGCGGTTTTTTTATTACAGAAAGCAAAAGATAATCAAATAACTAGAAAAAATAAAAATAATAAAAAGAAGGTCATTATGAAAAGACCACGTAAATTAAAAAAGGGCGATAAAGTTGCCATAGTAAGTCTCTCCAGTGGAGTTTTGGGTGAACCATTTGCAAAAAATGAGCTCGAACAAGGACTAAAGAGAATGAAGGAATTTGGATTGGAACCAGTTCTCATGCCTAACGCGCTTAAAGGGATGAAATACTTGGCAGAACACCCTGAAAAACGGGCAAGCGACTTAAAGACTGCATTTTTGGATGACAGTATTGCAGCAATTATCTGTGCAATCGGTGGTGAGGACACCTATCGCTTGGCTCCATTTTTACTGGAGGACCCGGAATTTAGGGACGCTGTCCGCAACCATCCCAAAATCTTCACGGGCTTTTCTGACACGACAGTCAATCATCTCATGTTAAACCAACTGGGACTTGTGACATATTACGGCCCCAACTTGATTAATGACTTAGCTGAGTTAGATACTGAAATGTTGCCCTATACCAAGAAAACTTTTGCACAATATTTCAATAATCAAACGAACTGGGAAGTGAAATCTAGCCCAATCTGGTATGAAGAACGGACAGACTTTTCGGTAGCTGCGTTAAATACACCAAGAATTGCACATGAGGAGAAGCGCGGTTATGAAGTTTTACGAGGAGCTGGTCAAGTTACTGGCGAGCTATTTGGCGGTTGTATCGAGAGCCTAGATGACTTGTTAAACACAGAACGTAATCAGGCAGAGGTAGAGCTTGCAGAAAAGTACGAGTTGCTTCCGCAAGCTGATTTTTGGAATGACAAAATCCTCTTTATCGAAACGAGTGAGGAACGACCAGACCCGGCCAGTTATCGAACTATGTTACAAAGGTTAGACAAGAGAGGAATTATCAAACGAGTACAAGCAATCCTGGTCGGTAAACCGCAAAACGAGCTTTATTACGAAGACTATCAACAGATCTTGTTACAAGAAACGGAAAAAGCCAAAACACCGATTCTCATGAACGTTAATTTCGGTCATGCTTACCCGCGCACTGTCTTACCATATAGTACAAAGGCAACCATCGACTTCGATAAGAAAACAATCACAGTTCTTGAAAAGATGTTTTCCGACTAAATAACAAACCAACGATTAGGCCATTTGAAATGGCCTATTTTTTATTTGATTTATTTTACATTAATGTAAATTTCTAGTTGCAATGTAGTTACGTTAATATTACAATTAAGTTACAAAGTTGGAGGTAAGAAGAATGAAAAAACAAAATGCTATTCTCACAACAATTACACTTTTATTAGCTGCAACCGCATTGACAGGCTGTGGCAATCAAAAATCTAGTGCTTCCGTTTCATCTAATTCAGCAGTAAAATCGACGGAAGTTACAAAGAGCCCTAAAACTAAAGCTAGCGCAAAATCTTCTGCTAAAGAAAATGCCAATACCGAAAAAATAACAAAAACTGAAGCAAAGGCAGAAACAACGCAAGCTGCAACCGCCACAACTACCCCACAAACAGCAACTAAAGCAGAAACAAAAACTAATGATCAAACTAAAGTGACTGTTACAAAACCAGAAACCCAAGTTGATGTTCAAACATTAGGATTAGATTCTGTTACACAGAAACAATTAGTAAACGTTGTTATGGGTCAGGTTGCAACTGCAACTAACATGCCAGCAATGGAAAATGGCTACTGGGACTATGCAAAGACTAACTGGGGTATCACTGATGCTCAGGTCCTTGTTAAAACTGGTAACAATACCTTCCAAATCTTCAGTCAAGGTGCTGAACAATATACTTTAACAGTTGATGGCCAAGTAGCTACAATGACAGCCCGTTCAAATTACACCCAGACTACCAAAGTCATTAAAGTTAATATTCAAACGATGGGTATTATTTCCTCAACGTATTAATTTCCATCTCTTAAATTCTATTTAACTTTCAAACTTCTTACTCCAACTTAAAAAGACCAGCTGACAAATTGTCAGCTGGTCTTTTTGTAATTCGTTATTTTCTTGATCTTTTGTTTTTACTTTATATTCTTTTTACTTAATTTTTGCTACGAATTGATTGAAAATCTCTTGCATGCTTGGATCCACACCGGCCAACCATTCAGGATGGAATTGGACCGCCCAGACCAAGTTATCAGTCGAGTTAATCGCCTCGATGACACCATCACTAGCCGTGGCGACTGAAACCAAATCAGTTCCCAGTCGATCAATAATCTGGTGGTGCACCGTGTTCACCATGTGCGTTTCACCTAAGATGTTTGCCAACCAAGTTTCCGGCAACACCTTAATGCTATGGGTCGCAGTATCGACAGTCGTTGGTAATTGCGAATGCTTGATCATCTTGTCGTTTTTAGCAAGGGACAAGTCTTGGAAGAGCGTGCCACCAGCTGCGACGTTGATGACCTGTAGGCCGCGACAGATACCAAAAATTGGCATCTTCTTTGCACGAGCTTGTTTGTAAAGCTCAATCTCAAAGTAGTCTCGTTTTTGGTCGATGGTCTCAAGTAATTGCGAAGGTTCTTGACCGTAAAGGTTAGGGTCGCTATCTTCACCACCCAATAAGAACAAAGCATCCACAATTTCGAGATAGGCTGTAGCAGCCTCCTTAACGTCTTTCGGATTTGGTGTTGGTAAAATCATGGGCCAGCCGCCAGCGTTTCTGATTGCGTCAGAATTAACGTTCTGGACATACTCAAACTTCGAGTCGATAAAGTTATTATCGTTTTTAGACATTTGTGAGCCGACAAGGCCGACGATTGGTTTCATAGTTATTTCTCCAAAAATTAGATATTCAAAACTTTGTCCAAGAAGTTCTTGGTTTCTGGTTCTTGTGGATTATCAAAAATCTCTTCTGGGGTGCCAGCTTCTTTGATGACACCGTCATGGAAGAAGATTACACGATCTGCCACACTCTTAGCAAAGCCCATTTCGTGAGTAACAACAATCATGGTCATTCCTTGAGCAGCCAACTTCTTCATAACTTCAAGAACATCCCCAACCATTTCTGGATCTAAGGCACTGGTTGGTTCGTCGAAAAGCATAATATCAGGTTTCATTGCCAAAGCACGTGCGATTGCCACACGTTGTTTTTGACCACCTGAGAGTTGAGCAGGCATTGAATCAGCACGGTCCTTCAAACCAACAAGGTCGAGGTAGCCGAGTGCTTCTTTCTTTGCTGTTTCCTTATCGACCTTCTTCAAGTCAACGGGAGCAAGCGTAATATTGTCAATTACTGACAAATGGGGAAACAGGTTGAAATGTTGGAAAACCATTCCGATATTTTGGCGGACCAAGTCGATGTTAGTTTTCTTATCACTGATATCAAAACCATCGATGTTGATTGTTCCGCTAGTTGGATCTTCGAGCTTGTTCAAACAACGAAGAAAGGTACTCTTACCTGAGCCAGAAGGCCCAATCATGCAGACCACTTCGCCATCTTTAACGTCAAGGTCGATTCCTTGTAAGACTTTGTTTTTGCCGTAGTTTTTATGAAGGTCACGGACTTGTAATTTTGTTTTATTTTGCATCTTAGTTCATCCTTTTCTTCACAATAATACTTAACCAGGTAAGCGCAGTAATAATGATGAGGTAAATGACGGCGATAATTGCCCAGACTTTAAATCCTTCCATGTTCTTCGAAATGATGACAGAACCAGTTTGGGTCAATTCCATGACACCAATTGCTGAAAGAACAGAGGTATCTTTAATCGTAATGATGAATTGGTTCAAGAATGAAGGAACCATGATTTTCACGCCTTGCGGTGCAATAACTTTCCAAAGGGAGCGTTGGTAACTCAAGCCAAGAGAACGTGCTGCTTCCCATTGGCCCTTGTCCACGGCTTCAAACCCACCCTTAACGAAGGCACCGATGTAGGCACCCTCATTAAGCATCAAGGTCACGATGGCCGCAGTGAACAATGGAATTTTGTGGCCTAAGACATCAGGTAAACCGATGTAGATAAAGAAGGCTAAAACCATCATTGGAAGTCCCCGGAAGATGTAGATAAGTGTACTTGAGATTCCTGGCAAAATTTTGCCATTTTGGATACCCATTACCCCAAGAATGACCCCGAAAATTGTTGCGGCGATAATCCCGATGATTGAAATCTTCAATGTTTCAAGTAAGGCGTTCGTCAAAAATTTACGGTTCTTCTTAATCAAACCGATGATTGTCCGATCTTCGGCAGAGTCAGCCTTCACCTTAGATTTTGAACCGATGTAGTAGTCCATGATTTCTTGATATTTGCCAGACTTCTTCAACCAAGCTAAGCCTGAGTTGAATTGCTTAATGAATTGAGGGTTAGCACCCTTTTTAGTGCCGAAGGCGATTGGCGTAGTTGAGTGCGCCTTTGAAGCAACACGCAAGGGAACACCGTTCTTAATTCCGTAACGCAAAACGACTTCTTCATCAATTGTTGCGTCAATTCCGCCGTTTTTAACGTCTGACCACATTGGGTTAGATTCGTTGAAGTACTTCACTTTAAAGCCGTATTTCTTTTGGACAGATTCACCGTATTGTGAACCGGTAGTTCCGACTTTCAAGCCGACAGTCTTGCCTTTTAAATCACTGAAAGATTTGATTTTGCTGTCTTTGGCAACGGCCAAAACAGCACCGGCATCGTAGTAGGCATCGGTAAAATCAAACTTAGCTTTCCGTTCGTCAGTAACGCTCATTCCGGCTACCATCGCGTCAATTTGACCCGCTTGGGTAGCTTGCAGGAGGGCGTTGAAACTCATTACTTTAGTTTCATAAGTAAAGTTTTCATGTTTCGCGATGGCCTTTAAGATATCCATTTCGAAACCATTATGTGTGCCGTGGTACCCGCCGGTGGCGTCTTCAATTTGGTATGGCTCAAATGTAGGGCCCGCGCCAATCTCGTAGGTTGTTGCAGCATTTGCTTCTTTAGTTGGTGCGGCAAACGTTGCGATACTAGCAAGGGTTATTAGACTAATCATACTCATGATCAGCTTTTTGCAATTAACCATATTTAAATCTCCGTTTCCTAATTTTTTGTAGTATTAACATTTAAACACTATTTTTAAATCTTGCCTAGCACCTTTGTGAGGAAACCTAACATGAATTAATTAATTAAAATCATAAATTAAATAGAAACTACGGCTGGCCTAGACCAGGCGGGAATGGGTGTATAAAAATAACATTTTTTAAGTTTTTATTTTATTTTTGTTGACAGATTAAAAAAAGATGAGTATATTTAGGGAACTCTAGTAAGTCAGAGTAAATCGTTATGGTTCAAGAATGCCTTTTCAGAGAGGACTCGGTTGGTGGAAGAGTCTAAGGCGCTTGTCTCGCACGTCGATTTGGTCGAAATTAAAATTTAAAATAAATATGTTGTTCCTTTATAACTGCAGTTTTAACTGCTTGAGTTGTTGCACGCGAGTGTAGCATAAATCAGAGGTGGGACCGTGTACATACACCCTCTAAGTCATATGACTTAGAGGGTGTTTTTTTGTTTAGTTGGGAGAAAAGCTATGAATTATTTATTCGAAATATTACCTTCACTTTTAGAGGGGACCAAGATGACCTTAAACGTCTTCTTCGTAACTTTGTTAATTTCTATTCCTTTAGGATTGATTCTCTCAATCCCATTGAGTACGAATAACAAAATTTTAAAACCATTCATTGAAGGATTTGTTTGGTTGATGCGGGGGACGCCATTGTTACTCCAATTAATCTTCGTCTTCTACGGACTACCATTAATTGGGATCGTGTTTGAACGATACGGCGCAGCAATTTTTGCCTTCTCGTTAAACTACGCAGCTTACTTCGCTGAAATCTTCCGGGGTGGTTTTGGCAGCATCGATCAAGGCCAAGTGGAAGCAGCTGAAATGCTACAAATGAAGAAAGCACAAATTTTGCGCTACATCACCTTGCCTCAGGTCATCAAAAATATCGTGCCCGCGATGGGTAACGAAGTCATCAACTTGGTGAAGGATTCTTCCTTGGTTTATGTAATCGGCTTGGGCGACTTACTCCGTGCCGGAAACATTGCTCTTTCAAGAGACGTCTCACTTCTACCATTAGTTGGGGTAGGGATTATCTATCTTCTCTTAATTGGACTTTTGACCTTTGGCTTGAAACGACTAGAAAACGGACTGAACTATTACCGCTAGGAGGGTGAATTATGTTAGAAATTAAAAATATCTCAAAAACAATCAAGAATAAAAAAATCCTCAGCAATGTTAGTTTAGCTGTAGAAAATGGCCAGACACTCGCAATCGTCGGACCAAGTGGTGCTGGGAAGACTACTTTGCTCCGGATTATTGCAGGGCTTGAACCACTTGAACAAGGAACCATCGTTTTAGATGGTCAAGATGTAACTTCTAAAGTAGCAACGCAAATTGATGGTAAAGTGGCCGTAGTCTTCCAAGACTTCAACCTCTTTCCACAATATACAGCCTTAGAGAACGTGGCCTTGTCTTTAAAATTGGTCAAAGGCCAAGACAAGAACATGGCGAATCAAAATGCACAAAAGATTTTGGACCAGTTGGGCTTAGAGGGCCAAATCAACAACTATCCGTTTGAATTATCTGGTGGTCAAAAACAACGGGTGGCTATTGCCCGGGCACTAGCCTTGAATCCCGAAATTATTTTGTTTGATGAACGAACGAGTGCGTTAGATCCAGCCTTAAGCTCTAACGTGGCCGATTTAATTAACAGTTTAAAGAACAAACAGATTACCCAAATCGTGGTCACGCATGATATGGAATTTGCCCAAAAGGTGGCCGATGTAACATTTACGCTCGAAGCAATTAAGTAGGTGGGAAAATGAAAAAACTTAGAATGACAAATTTAAATAGTAGAAATAAGTTGCTGAAGTTCATTCTGCCAATTTTTGTCCTACTTGGTCTGGTCCTGACCTTAACTAGTGGTTGTACGAGAAACTTGAATAAGGTGGAAGAGGGCGAAGGTAAGCTGATTGTCGGGTTAGATGAAACTTTTGTACCGATGGGCTTTCGTGATAAGGACGGCCAGTTAAAGGGTTTTGATATTGATTTGGCTAAAGCGGTAGCGAAAAAACTCAACCGTGAGATTGTCTTTCAACCAATCGACTGGGCGATGAAGGAAACTGAGCTCAAGAATGGGACGATTGACCTCATCTGGAACGGCTACAGTGTGACGCCAGACCGGAAAAAAGAAGTGGCTTTCTCAAACTCTTACCTAACTAATAGCCAAGATCTGATTGTGTTAACGGATGGAGCTGATTCAAGCAAGAAATTACCTTTGAGCTATTTAGACAACAAGGTGATTGGGATGCAGAACAGCTCGAGTGGACAACTCGTCTTCGATAATTTCCCGAAGGTCTTAAAGGACAAGGTGAAGACTCCGGTACTTTACGACAACTTCAATAATGCGTTTATGGATTTGAACGCGAAAAGAATTTCCGGAATTTTGGGCGATAGTATCTATTTAGACTATTACCGAAGCAAACAAAAAAATCCGGCACAATACCAGATTATTCAGGCGGATTATCCGAAGGAGACTTTCGCAGTGGGCTTAAGAAAGAATAATCCGAAATTATTGAAACAATTGAATAAGGCTTTGAAGGAATTAAAAGAAGATGGCACGGCTGCTAAGCTTAGCAAAAAGTGGTTTAACCGGGATCTGTCGATCTAATAATTGTAAATCGTAAAGTTTATCATTTACAAAAACACTTATTTTTGGCAAAATGAATAGTTGTTAGAAATATTGTGGGAGAAGAATTTGACAGAAATAATTAAAGCCAAAGATCTTGGGATGTCGTTTGGCGACCAAGACGTCTTTGAAAATGTGAATTTTACAATTGAAAAAGGGTCAAAGACAGCGATTTTGGGTGAAAATGGCTCGGGAAAAACAACTTTGATTCGTATCATCATGAACACACTCTATCCGAAGTCTGGTTGGTTGATGATTTGTGACAAGGAAAATGGGCCATGTAAGATTGGCTATGTCCCACAATTTCGGGATATCGATCATGATTTTCCGTTATCCATTCGGAGTTTCGTGGAGTTGGGTGCGCCAATGTTTAAGAACGCCGAGTACAAGGCGCGCGTGGCTGAGGTTTTGGACAAAACTGAGCTGACAGAGATTGCGGATTATCGTTTAGGACGCGCATCTGGTGGCCAAAAACAAAGGGCATATTTAGCGCAAGCTTTACTAGATAATCCGGATTTGATCATCTTAGATGAAGCGACCGCAAGTTTAGACCCAGTTGCCAAGGAAACTTTACTGAGTTTACTTGATCGACTAAACGAAACGGAAAAATTGACGATTGTCTTTACGACACATGACATCGAGTTAGCTAGAGCACATATGAACGAATATATTTTCTTTGCTAACGGGACGGCAACCACCGGATCGATGAAAGATTTCGACTTGGGGGTGCATCATGTTTAGTTACGACTTTATGCAATATGCCTTCTTGGCAAGTACGTTGATCGCAATCACAACTGGGATTGTTGGAGTGTTCGTTGTTGCCAGAAATCTAAGTTTCCTGGCGCACACTTTATCAGAAATCGGTTTTGCAGGTGCCGCCTTTGCGGTCTTCTTGAATATCCAACCACTCTGGGGGATGCTCCTGTTCACCCTTTTAGGTTCAGTTGGTGTTGGTGGCTTAAGCTTAAAGACCGACCAAAAAGAATCGTCAATCAGTGCCATTTCTGCCTTCTTTATTGGCTTAGGAATTCTTTTCCTCTCCATTTCAGGTTCGACCAGTCGCTATGCAACCAGCATCTTGTTTGGGAGTATTATCGGGGTGGACTTTGATGGGGTGATGCAATTAGTGATTCTTTCCATCATTGTGTTGTTGATTATCGCAATTTTTTATCGCAAACTAACCTTTACTTCCTTTGATACGATTGGTGCACAAGCACATCGCTTACCAACTGGCATCATCAGTTTGATTTTCCTGATCATTTTGGCCATGAGTGTCAGTATTGGTTCCCAAATCGTGGGTTCGTTATTGGTCTTCATTCTTTTGACCCTGCCTGCTTCGAGTGCGAAGTATTTAGGCAAAACAGTACCGAAGATGATGATGTGGTCGGTTGGGATTGCGTTAGTCGGCGTCTGGCTTGGCCTTTGGCTGGGTTACATGACTAACTTGCCGGTCACATTCTTTATTTCATTAATAGAGGTAATTATTTACTTAATCGTTTATCTGTACCATCTAAAAAACGCTTAATCCTAAAAGGATCAAGCGTTTTTTCGTGCAACTATTTATTTTGGTTAATCAATTCTTCTAATTCGTTCAAGCGTTCTTCAAAAATAGCGAAGGCCTTATCAAGGTATTCTGACTTGGTCATATCAACGCCAGCCTTTTGCATAATCTCAACTGGGTCTTTAGATGAACCAGCCTTAAGATATTCGAGGTATGCTTCTTGGCTACCAGGAACTTCGTGAGCAACTGCGTGACCCAATGTATTAGCAGCAGCAAAACCTGTTGCATATTGGTAAACGTAGTAGTTGTAATAGAAATGAGGAATTCTTGCCCATTCCCATGAAATTTCAGCATCTTTAGTCAATGATGAACCATAGTATTCTTGGTTCAAATTGCCATAGTATTCAGAAAGGTATTCGGCAGTCAATGGGTTACCGGCTGCATCTTGTTGGTGAATCCAGTCTTCGAATTCGGCAAATTGGGTTTGACGGAACATTGTACCCTTGAAGCCATCCAAGTAATAGTTCAAGACAAAGGCACGAACCTTAGGATCTGTTTGAGTCTTGAGCAAGTATTCAGTCAAGATAGCTTCGTTTGTAGTTGAGGCAATCTCAGCCACGAAGATAGGGTAGTCACCATAAACGTATTCTTGATTATGACGAGTATACCAACTGTGCATTGAATGGCCGGTCTCATGAACCAAAGTATAAAGGTTAGAAATATTATCTTGCCAGTTCAATAATTCATAAGGTGGGGTATCATAACCACCACCAGAGTAAGCACCAGTGCGTTTGCCTTTTGATTCGACAACGTCTATGTAGCGATTGTTGAAAATCTCATCAACGTGGCTCAAGTAATCTGCACCAAGTGGAGCCAATGCTTTTTTAGCTTCGGCTTGTGCTTCTTCATAAGTGTAAGAAAGTTCTGGGGCACCAGTTAATGGAGCATACATATCCCATGAATTTAATTCATCCAATTTAAGAATCTTTTTACGGAGTGCTACATAGCGATGTAACAATGGAAGATACTTGTGGACTGAGTTAACTAAGTTGTCATAAACGACTGCTGGAATGTTGTTGTCAGCAAGAGCAGCTTCTTTGGCATCGCTGTAGTGGTGAACTTGTGCCATGAAGTTATGACGCTTGATTTCGCCTGAAAGTGTTTGAGCCAATGTGTTCTTGAATTGGCCGTAAGTTTGATACATTGCTTTAAATGCACCTTCACGCAATTCGGGATTGAGTGATTCAAGCAAGACACTGTAAAGTCCATCAGACATTTGAACCATGTCGCCATTTTCGTCTTCAACATAAGGGTATTCCATGTCGGAGTTAGTCAACACGTTAAATGCACCATGTGATGATTCGAAGACGTCTTGTGCACCAGCCAAAAGCTTCTCTTGTTCGCTTGGCAAAATGTGTTCTTTTTGACGGCTGATTTTGTCTAAGTAGTGGCGGTAAAGTTCCAGCTTTGGTTCTTCAGCTAAGAAGCCTTCCAAAACCTTAGTATCGATGCTGAGGATTTCTGGTTCCAAGAAAGAGCCAGCGGCTGCAACGTTAGCATAAAGTGTTGCGGCACGGGCATTTAAAGCGAGGTTGGTACTGTTGTTAGTATCTTGGTCGCTCTTCATGCTTGCGTAAACATAAACTGTTTCCAATTTACGGTATGTTTTTAAAATTGTTTCGAGGCCTGTTAACAAGTCTTGTGCGGATTTGCCAAGAGTTCCAGCAACTTTTTCGACGTCCGGAATGCTTTCTTTCACCTCAGTGAAAGCTGCTTCGAATACTGCGTCGTCTTTAAAAATTAAACCTAAATTCCAAGTTAGTTCTTCTGGTACTTCGTTACGATTTGGTAAATGTGATGGATCTGTCATTGTAAAATCCCTCCTGTCTTATAAAACTACATTATCACAACTTGAATATTAACGAAATTAATTTTTTCGCCACAATTTACTAATTTCCATCCGTTTTTGTTAATTCTTTTCAAAGTTCAAATTTATTTAATGCAATAGAAATTAAAAATGTTTAGAATAAAAACAACAACACAAAGGAAATGAATATGGAACCTAAAAAACGCGCGCGTAAACTACAAAGAAACACTTCTTTTAGTAATAAAAATAATAAATCGGGGAAAGGTGCTGGGAGCTTGTTCTTAAAGTTTCTGGGACTGATAGCTTTATTATTGGTAACGGGAACGGCGGCTTGGGGTGCAAAAGCTTATTTTGACGTTCGAAGTGCTGCAGATTCTGCTTATCAAAGTACCGGTAAGGAATCGGCTTTAATCTCCAAAAAGAAACCATTCTCAATTTTAATATTGGGGGTTGATACAGGGATTGAGGGCCGTAAGGACCGCGGTAACTCGGATACGATGATTTTGGTATCGATTAATCCAAAAACGGAGAAGGCAGTGATGACTTCAATTCCACGGGATTTGATGGCTCAAATTAAAGGAATTAAGCAATTTGATATCGCTAAGATTAATTCTTCCTATTTAATGAATGGGGCTGAGTCGTCCATGGCGACCGTGTCAGAGCTTTTAAACGTTCCGGTAGATTATTACGCCACTGTGGATATGAAAGCCTTAGAGAACCTAGTTGACGCTCTTGGTGGTGTCGAGGTCGATGTGCCATTTAGCTTCTCATATGACTCAAGCACGTTTAAAAAGGGTAAGGCTACTCTGACTGGTAAGAGCGCATTAGCTTATGCTCGGATGCGCCATGATGATCCAGAGGGCGATTACGGTCGTCAGAAGCGTCAAAGACAAATTATCCAAGCGATTGTTAAAAAAGGTATGTCGTTAGATGGTATCTCAAATTACCAAAAGATTTTGAAGGTGATTACGAAGTACGCGAAGACGAATATGTCGTTTGACGATATGCTCGGAGTAGTCATGAATTACCGTGGAGCTGCCAAGAGCTTGAACTCTAACTATATTCAAGGACATGATGCTTGGATTGGGGATGCAGCTTATCAAGTAGCTTCTACGGAAGACTTACAGAAGATGTCCGACTTGCACCGAAAACTTCTAGGGTTGAAGAAACAAACGCTGAAGAATGAAGTTACACGTCAAAATGCGCTGCAAACTGGCTTGAATTGGGATGATTTAACGGCGTTCACCAATTACTATGTCTATGCCGAGGGTAGTGATACGGAGTATTGGCAAGGGTTGTAAAAAGAAATAAGTGCGACAATCAACGGTTAGCATTCGAGTACTAACGAAAAAATCGGTTATCTCTTCGTGAGATAGCCGATTTTTAGTTAGACGGAGAATGTTGTTGATTGGAGCACGTTAAGGATAGAAGCCTGACACCAATCTTCTTGTAGTGCGAGTCACTAACGTGCGATAACAAGCAGCTGTCTGCGCCTAATAAAAAATGCCAACCATCTTCTTAGAAGATAGTCGACATTTTCCTTTAGTGCTCAACAGCTAAATGCTTGTTATCGCACTTCTTATAAAACTTCAACCGTAGCATACAAGATACCAGCAGATGGAATCATGTTACTTGGCATAGCTACATCCAATTGTCTTGGATTTGCATAAGCGAAGGTACCAGTATCATTAACTGTCCGATACCAAACTGTACCGTTGCTCAAAGTAATCTTTAATCGAGTTCCCTTAGGGAAAACGGAAAGGTTAGCAGCAACACCGCTATAACCCATGTTTGAGCCTAAAACAGCTGGATCATAGAAGCTCAATTTGAATTGGCCTTTATTTACACCAGAAACTGTTTTAGTAGGTGCTTGTGATACTGTTTGTGCTTGAGCCTTAGCTTTTGCAGCAGCAGCAGCTTTTGCTTTCGCAGCGGCAGCAGCCTTAGCTTTTGCTTGTGCGGCAGTTTTAGCGACGTTTTCTCTGCGAGTTTGTTCTGCTTTAACTGCAGTCAACTTTTGAATTCTAGCTTGTGCGTTCTTGTTAGCTTCGAATTTTTGGCTCATCAATGTTGGTTTGATTGTATTTTCGACTACTACTGGGTTAATTGCGTTCGCGTCAATTTCTGCCGCAAATGCAGTTGGAAAGTTGAAGCTTGCAACGAAGAGCAACGCTGCAGCTGCAATGATAGAAAAATGCTTTTTTAAGAAATTCATGTATTCTCCTTTAAATATCTGTGTTCCTCATATATGAACGTTGTTAATTATAGGGTATGATTGTTTCAGAGAAATATTCATCATGTTACAGTTTTGGACTATACTGAAATGTATGAAATAATTCTGTAACATGTGAAATATTACGTTAATAAAGAATAATTGTTATTAAATGAGGTTTTGAGATGAAAAAAGGACAATATTATCCAACAGTTTTTGCAACGTTTAGTGCCATAATCGCCTTTATAGCGGGGGCTGCCATAAGTAGTCGAACTTTCAATTTGGACATGAAATGGTCCGTGTTAGTTGGAATGTTCGTTGGTTTGTTATTTTACATTTTGTCATATTTCAGAGCGAAGGCCTCTGTCGAAATAAAGCGCATTACTAAGAAGTTTAACTTAACAAGTAGTGAACTTGCCAAGATTACGGGCTTGCGCGAAAGTGACTTTCCTATATATAATGGTAGTTTAAATCTAATCGTTCCAAAGAAGCATTGGCCCAAAATTCTAGATCGATTACAAGAGTATGAACGGGCACAGGAGAGTAATAAATGAGTTTATTAACTGTTGAGAATTTATCACACAGTTTCATTGATAAAGAATTATACAAAGATACAGGCTTTACACTGAATAAAGAAGATCACATGGGAGTTACCGGCCAGAATGGTGTTGGTAAGAGTACCCTGATTAACATCCTTATTAACAAAATCGATGCCGATGAAGGAAAAATCACCTGGCAGAAGAACGTTGACGTTGGTTATTTGGATCAATACGCCAAATTAACCCCAGGGATGAGTATCAAAGAATTTTTGATGACCGCCTTCGATAAATTGTTTGCTGAAGAAAAAAGAATGCAACAACTATATGAAGACTACGCCGTTTCTTTTTCCGATAAAGACTTGGAAAAGGCCGGCCGTATCCAAACTGATCTGGAAGAACAAGGCTTTTACGACCTCGAAACACGGGTTGAACAAGTCGCTACAGGTCTGGGACTCGATGTCTTAGGTTATGACCACGATGTGAGTGAACTTAGTGGTGGCCAACGTTCAAAGATTATCTTGTCGAAGTTGCTGTTACAAAATCCAGACGTCTTAGTCTTGGACGAACCAACCAACTACCTTGATGTTAACCATATTGCTTGGTTAAGTGACTACCTCAATAATTTCGAAGGAGCTTACCTCGTAGTCAGCCATGACTATGATTTCCTCGAAAAAATCACTAACTGTATTATTGATGTTGAGTTCGGCAAAATCACCAAGTATAAAGGCCAACTTGGCCAAGCCTTAAAGCAAAAGGAAGCGAATAAGGAAAGTTATTTGCGTGCCTTTGAAAACCAACAAGCGAAAATCTTGAAAACCGAAGCTTATATAAGGAAGTTTAAAGCCGGGACACGTTCTAAAAGTGCGCAATCTCGTGTTAAACAGTTGAACCGGATGGATAAGATGGATCCACCCAAGATTAACAAGACTAGTAACTTCGAGTTCCCTTATTTACCAACTGTTAGTCGGATTCTTTTGCAGGCCCAAGACTTGGTTATCGGATACGACGGCCATGCCTTAGTCAGCGAAGCCTTTAACTTCTCCGTTGGGAACGACGAGAAAGTTGCCATCACCGGGTTTAACGGGATTGGTAAGTCAACGCTGTTGAAGACCGTTCTTGGTCAAATTCCCGCAATTTACGGGGGATACGACCTCAACCAAACAGCTAAGCTTGGTTACTTCAAACAAGATCTTAATTGGGAAAACGGTAATGCTACCCCATTCCAATTCATGCAACAAAATTTTGAAGACAAGAAACAAAAAGAATTACGGACTGTCCTAGCTCGAGCTGGCCTAAACGCCCAACAAGTGATGTCACCACTTAAATCACTTTCTGGTGGGGAACAAATGAAGGTTAAACTCGCTAAGTTAATGATGGAACCAAGTAACTTGCTCTTCTTGGATGAACCAACCAACCATTTGGATGTTGTAACTAAAGATGCCTTGCGTAAAGCTATCATCGAATATCCCGGTGGCGTTGTCGTCGTTTCCCATGAAAAGGACTTCTTCGAAGGAGATTGGGTCGACAAAGTAATTGATATTGAAAAAATGAATAAATAAGTCATACTTGTGTAGAGATTAAATTTTTAATCACCAATATTAGGGAAAGAACTTGCTTAAAATGGATGATAAATACGTAGATTTTGTGGTTGATACTTGCTTGGCTGCAGGCAAAATTATGATTGAAAGCGGCTCTGAAATGTACCGGGTTGAGGATACGATGCATCGAATTGCTCAAAACGCCGGGGTGCAGAGTGCGCGCGTCTTTACAACACCAACAGGCCTTTTTATGGGTGTCGATAAAACAGGCAGTGTGCAGATTGAAGAGGTTAAGGAACGTGTTATTAACCTGGAGAAGGTTAGTCGCGTGAACGACTTATCCCGGCAATTTGCTGCTAAGCTTATTTCGCTTGAAGAATTACGCGACTGCTTAGAAGATGTCGATGTGAATACAGCGGAATATCCCCTTTGGATGCAAGCCGTTGGAACAGCCATTTTAAGCTCGACCTTGATGGTTTTATTTATGAATGATTACGACTGGTATGATTTTATTCCCGCCGCAATTATTGGGACAATCGGTTTCTTGACCTTCTATTTCGCCAAAAAATTCGTCAACGTCCGTTTCCTAGCCGAGATGTTAGCTGCTGCTGTTTTAGGACTTTTGGCTACCGCAGCACACACAATTAATCCTGCTATGAGTTCCGATGCCATTATTATAGGTAGTTTAATGGTGCTGGTTCCAGGTCTTGCACTAACTAACTCATTACGTGACTTGTTCGCCGGCCACTTGCTTTCGGGCATCGGTCGTGGGGTGGAAGCCATCCTCACTGCAATCGCCTTAGGCGGTGGCGTGGGTATCGTAATTAGATTCTTGGGGGCGTAGACATGGCTTATCCATTACAAATATTGGTTAACATGAGTTTCAGTTTCCTTGCAACTTTTGGCTTTGCCTTAACAATTAATATTCCAAGACGAGCCTTACTATTGTGTGGTGTTTCTGGAATGTCTGGTTGGATGACTTACTGGTGGTTAATGCAATTGGGCACCGGTCGGATGATTGCCAACCTCAGTGGCGCATTTATTATTGGTATCTTAGGGATTGTTTTTTCGCGTGTCCGCAAAATGCCGATTATCATCTTTAACATCCCCGGAATTGTCCCACTAGTTCCTGGAGCACCAGCCTTTCAAGCTGTGCGTGCAATTGTTGATGGGGACATCGATAACGCCCTTCGCTTAACTATGAAAGTTGGGATTGTCATCTCAGCGATTGCCTTAGGATTTATGCTCGCTCAATTGGTCTCAGTCTTGACCACGCGCATCAGTAACAATAAAAAGAAAAGACAAATGGAACAAACGCTATGACAGTAACTTTCAAAATTGCGCAAAAATCTGATTTACCTGAAATTGTCAGAATTTATAACCAAGCAGTACCAACTTTTATCTCAACCGCCGATATCAAACCAGTTACCTTAGCAGAACGTGAGGATTGGTTTGCAGCCCATGATCCAAAACGCAGACCCTTATGGTTGATTTTGGATGACGAATTTGAAAATCCAGTCGTGGGCTGGATTAGTTTGTCTGATCTGTACCAACGCTTTGCCTATTATCCAAGCGTGGAAATTAGCATCTACATTGACGAAAAAGCCCGCCATCATCATTTGGCAGAACTAGCCGTAAAACACGCTGAAGCAGAGGCACCTAAATACAACATCAAGAATATCGTGGCGTTGATTTTCTCCCACAACGCTGCAAGCATTGGCTTGTTTAAGAAGTTGGGTTACGAAACTTGGGGTCATTTGCCAAACGCCTGTGTACTAGATGGCAAGTATGCTAGTGTCGATTTCTTGGGTAAAACTTTTTTGGACGAAAAAGACATAATTGCTTTTTAAGACGGAATAGTTTAGTATTGTCAGAAGCGACGGGTCGAGGAAACGCGCAAGCGTTGATTCACCAGAGGACACCTAAAGTTAAATCTTAAAGCACAGGAAGTGCAGGTGGCGAAAATTAGTAGGTTGTGGAGTCGAACGTTTTTCATGATGTAAATCATGCCTTGCTAGGACTAACTTTGAGTGGTTAGTCCTTTTTTTGTACCCAAATTTGGGCTAAACTGGGGATATCAAACACGTTTAGGAGAGAAATATGGAAAATTTAACAAAACCGTTATCCAAGTACATTGACCATACAATTTTGAAACCTGAAGCAACCAAGGACGAAGTGTTGCAGATTATTAATGAAGCTAAAGAATATAACTTTGCCTCAGTTTGTATTAATCCTTACTGGGTGCAATTAGCAGCAAAAAACTTACGCGGGACAGACATCAACGTTTGTACTGTAATTGGCTTCCCACTGGGAGCTACAAGCACGTTTGCCAAAGTTTCTGAAACATCAGAGGCAATTAAAGATGGTGCGACAGAAATCGACATGGTGCAAAATATCGGTGCACTGCTGAGTGGTGACGAACAAACAGTTCGTGAAGATATTAAGGCTGTAGCGTTAGCAGCCCATGCCGGGGATGCAATTTTGAAGGTGATCTTAGAGAATGCCTTTTTGACGGATACCCAAATTATCAAGGCGTGCGAAATTGCGGTCGAGGCCGGAGCTGACTACGTCAAGACATCGACCGGCTTTGCCAAGAGCGGCGCAAAGGTTGCAGATGTGAAATTAATGCGCGAAACAGTTCGACCAAAGGTGGGCGTCAAAGCCGCTGGTGGAATTCACACGAAGGCAGAGGCCTTAGCGATGATCGAAGCCGGTGCAACTAGAATTGGTGCTAGTGCAGGGATTCAAATCGTAACTGAATAAAAAGGACGTAAATGATGACAAAATTTAAACGAGTTTTTGGAATTGTTTTAGATTCAGTCGGGATTGGTGAAGCACCCGATGCAGCGAAGTATGACGATGTTGGTTCAGATACAATCGGCCACATTGGAGCTAACTACGAGGGTGATTTTGCGTTACCGAACTTGGCAAAGCTTGGTCTTTCAAATATTCGGGTGGAAAATCCGATTAAACGAGTGCCGGTTGCAGATCCTGCAATCGGGTATTTCGGTAAAATGTCCGAGATTTCTGCCGGTAAAGACAGCATGGATGGCCACTGGGAAATGATGGGCTTACCTGTGACGGAGCCACTTGGCTTCTTCCCCAATGGATTTGATGAGACTTTAATTGGCAAACTCGAAGAATTTAGTGGTCGCAAAATTGTCGCTAACAAACCCTATAGTGGAACCGAAGTCATCAAGGAATTCGGCGAACACCAACTGGAAACAGGGGATTTAATCGTTTATACGAGTGGTGATTCGGTCTTACAAATTGCAGCTAATACGGCGGTGATTCCGCTCGAAGAGCTTTATCGAATCTGTGAGTACGCCCGTTCAATTACTATTAACAAACCTTATCGAATTGGGCGAATTATCGCGCGTCCTTACGTGGGAACGAAAGCTGACAATTTCACTAGAACTAGTGACCGTCATGACTACGCTTTGATGCCAACGGCAGAAACTGATTTGGACCGGTTGAAGGCGGCTGGCTTAGAAGTTCTTGCTGTCGGTAAGATTAACGATATCTTCAGTGGCCAAGGGATTACGGCCGGTTGGCACACGACTAGTAACCATGATGGTATGGAAAAGACGATTGGTTTGACCGACCGTGATTTTACTGGTTTTAGTTTTACCAATTTAGTGGACTTTGATGCGATGTACGGCCACCGCCGAAATGTTGAAGGCTACGGGGATGCATTGATGGAGTTTGATGGTCAATTGGGTGAACTTTTTCCTAAGTTGAATGACGATGACTTGCTGTTCATCACGGCTGACCATGGCAATGACCCAAGTTACCGAGGCACCGACCATACCCGCGAATTCGTGCCGATTTTGTTCTATAGTCCAGGACTTCCTGCTAATCAGAGTTTGGGCATCCGCAACACGTTTAGTGATTTGGGCCAAACCATCTTAAGCAATTTTGAGGTTAAAGGCTCGGAACATGGTACAAGTTTCTTTGATTTATTGAAATAAGCGCTTTTTGAAGATAAAGTTACTTTTGATAATGAAGACGAGGTAGAAGATGAGTACACATATTGCAGCACAAGCAGGCGAGATTGCACCAACAGTTTTAATGCCAGGTGATCCTTTACGCGCAAAATTTATTGCCGAGAATTTTTTGGAAGATGCAAAGTTATACAATTCGGTGCGTAACGCATTTGGCTACACCGGGACCTACAAAGGCCAACCTATTTCCGTTCAAGCAAGTGGAATGGGGATTCCTTCAATTAGTATTTATGCCAACGAATTGATGCGCGACTATGACGTGCAAAACTTGATTCGTGTTGGTACGGCCGGTGGGATGAGTCCCGACATTCATGTCCGCGATATCGTGATTGGCATGGGTGCAAGCACCGATTCAGGAATTATCCAGACAACGTTTGGGGCAGGACTTTATTACGCTCCCATCGCTAACTACGAGCTCTTGAGCTCTGCTGTCGAAACAGCCAAAGAAAAAGGCCTCAACTATCACGTGGGTAACGTGCTGAGCGCCGACCGTTTTTATAATGAAGAAATTGATAACGTGAAGTTGGTCGACTACGGTGTGATGGCCGTAGAGATGGAGATGGCAGCCCTTTATATGTTGGCTGCGAAGTACAACCGCCGTGCACTTGGTATTTTGTCGATTAGCGACCATTTGGTCACTGGTGAAGCAACTACTGCGCAAGAACGCGAAACTGGCTTAGGACAAATGATTGAGCTTGCTTTAGATAGTGTTGTAAAGACCCTTTAAACTTGAAAAAAGAAAATAGAATAGTACAGAATAAGACAAAAAATAATAAAAACGAAAAATAGAAGCCACCGAAATTTCTCTAACTCGGTAAGCTTCTATTTTTTGTCTAAGAAGACGAGCCGTCTACTTGTCGACAATTCTTCTGAATAAGTATAATCCGGGTGATCAAATTTTTTAATTCCTGCAATCGTCTGAACGTTTTTTTCAGACAAGTAACGGACCATTTCACCCCGCGCTATTTTGGCAAAAGTCGCTTTCACCTTTAGTTGCACTCCAACCTCACTAGCGAACATGATGTCTAAAAAAGTTTGTTTCTTTTTCATATATGGTCGGATGCACTTGGCATATTCTTCAGAGGCAAGGTTGATGACAAAATCGTCGTCCTTTAACTCGAGTGCTTG
>CAMJXI010000004.1 GCA_946409675.1 uncultured Lactobacillus sp.
CCAGTCCAGCCCTCATTCGGCCCAAACTTGGCGGGGATTTTGGCGGGGAACGTAATAATTTCCCCGCCAATCGTATCCTTTGTATCTTCCGAAAATGCCGTTAAATCAACATTCCGGGTTCAATTTACATGTACCTTTTATTCCCATTCAATAGTTGCTGGTGGCTTGCTCGTAATGTCATAGACGATACGGTTAACGTGATCTACTTCATTAACAATTCTAACCGAAATCTTTTGCAAAACATCCCATGGAATTTGAGCAAAGTCTGCTGTCATTCCATCAATAGAGGTCACTGCACGAATACCAACCGTGTAGTCATAAGTACGGCCATCACCCATCACACCAACGGAACGAATTCCTGGTAAGACAGTAAAGTATTGCCATACTTCTGATTCGAGTCCGGCATTCTTAATTTCTTCACGCAAAATCAAATCTGAATCGCGGACGATTTCCAACTTGTCTTGTGTAATTGCACCAATCACACGAATTCCAAGACCTGGTCCTGGGAATGGTTGTCTCCACACAAGATCATGTGGCATTCCCATTCTTTCACCCAATTCACGAACTTCATCCTTGAACAAAGTGTTCAAAGGCTCGATCAGCTTGAATTGCATGTCGTCAGGAAGTCCACCAACGTTATGGTGCGACTTGATTGTTGTTGCAGTGCTTGTACCAGATTCGATAATATCCGTGTACAAAGTACCTTGTGCTAAGAATTCCATACCGTGCAACTTAGTTGCTTCGTCATCGAAAACTTCGATAAATTCTTTACCGATAATCTTACGTTTTGTTTCAGGGTCGCTTACACCATCCAACTTATCAAGGAAACGTTTTTGGGCGTCAACCTTAATAATGTTCAAGCCAAACTTACCTTCAAGGCTAGCCATTACTTCATCAGCTTCGTTCTTACGGAGCAAGCCGTGATCAACGAAGATTGAAGTTAATTGGTTACCGATTGCTTTTTGTAAAAGTACACCAACAACAGAAGAATCTACCCCGCCAGAAAGGCCAAGTAAAACTTTTTTGTCGCCGACTTTTTCACGAATGTTTTTGATTTGTAAATCAATGAAGTCATCCATTGTCCAGTTTGCAGTGGCACCACAAATACCAAAAGCAAAGTTCTGCAAGATTTCCTTACCATATTGTGTGTTTTGCACTTCAGTATGGAATTGAATACCGTAAAGCTTACGTTCGCGGTTTTCAATTGCAGCAAATGGTGTGTTATCACTCTCAACAGTTGTGACAAAACCTTCTGGAATAGCAGTCACTTTATCACCATGACTCATCCAAACAAATTCATCAACCGGAAGGCCTTTGAAAATTTCAGATTCTGGATCAACAACTTTAATATCAGCCTTACCATATTCGCGTTCAGTTGAAGCTTCAACGTTACCGCCATTTGTGTAAGTGATTAATTGCATCCCATAACAGATACCTAAAACTGGGATACCCAAGTTAAAGATTTCTTTGTCAATTGTAAAAGCACCTTCGTCATACACACTGTTTGGTCCACCTGACAAAATAATCCCTTTAGGATTGATTTGGCGAACTTCTTCAGCAGTAATCGTGTTTGGGAAAAGTTCTGAATAAACGCCCAAGTCACGAATCCGACGAGTAATTAATTGATTATATTGACTACCATAATCAAGAACAATGATTTTATCAGCATCAATATTCTCGATATTTCCAAATAAATTGCTCATTTGCCACTCCATTTTCCTTTTTTTACAAAACAAAAACTAACTCTTATAATAATAGCGATTTTTGCCAAATATCGCAATACAAACTCAATTTGAAAGCCTTTTAATGAGAAAACCCGAATAATTTTTAATATTTACGTAGTAAAACTTTGTCAATTTGGTGATGCTTCGTTTTATGAAGCACCAAATTTGCCCGCGTTCTCGTCGGCGCAATATATTCCCTTAAATTGGTTAAGTTGACCGTTTGCCAGGTTTCATAAGCCATCTTTAAGGCCTCTTCTAAGGGCTCGTTGGCGTACTGGTAGTAGAAGTTCGTGGGGTCGTCTTTAGCGAGCACGAGGAGCCTTTTAAAGCGACTGACGAACCATTCTTCAATCAAGTCCTCGTTTGCATCGAGGTAAAGCGAGAAATCGAAGAAGTCGCTGATGTATATTTCTTGGTTAGCCGGAAGTTGTAAGACATTAATCCCCTCAACCAACAAGATATCCGGTTGCGTTACGTGGCCAAACTCACCCGGCACGATATCGTAAATAGCGTGCGAATACGTTGGGAAGGTTACGTCTTCCTTTCCTGCAGAAACGTCCGTCAAAAAATCGTACAACAATTGCATGTTGTAGCTTTCTGGGAAACCTTTACGGTCAATCAAGTTCTTGCGGATCAGCTCTTCGTTGCTGTACAGAAAACCATCAGTCGTAATCAACTGGGTCGAGAGTTCTGGATAGATTCGCTCAAGCAGCAAAGTCACCAAACGAGCCGTCGTACTCTTACCCACCGCAACAGAACCCGAGATACCAATAATAAACGGCGTCTTCATTGGTCCATTCTGCAAGAAAATACTGCGTTCCTGTTGCAGCACGCGTTTTTGTTGGTAGAACAGGTACAGATAGTTCACCAGACTAAAGTAAATCTGGCGCACGTCTTCTAAATTAATGCGATCCCCCAAAGAAGTAATGTCTTTCAATTCTTCTTCGGTAATTAAATCCATTTGAGCTTTATTTGCAAATTTGGCCCAAGTTTCACGACTATATTCTTTAAATAATGTTCTCATTTCAACACCCATTAAATTTGTCTTGTTAATTTATTTTTTTATTCTAAATCAAGTTTCTCTTGCACCAAATTATGAAACTCCTTGGCCACTTTAGCACGTTTGGCGTAGCCACCGAGCATTTCTTTTTCAAACTCAGTTTCGGGAATAATTTCTGGTGCCGCAGCATTCTTATCCAAGATGATAAATGTCAAAATTGCGTAGGCAGAAAGTTCGTCATCATCATTATAGACTTGGCCAAGTACTTCGATTGATCTCTTCGAGACCCCACTTACTTGGGCCTTAATCGTGACTGTTTCGCCCAAATTAATTTGCTTGATGAAACGAAACTTATCAACTGCCCCAGTCACCATTTTTTCGGTCGTTGCTTTGTGGGCTGCTTGTGCCAAGGCTGTATCGACTTCTGACAGCAGTTTGCCACCAAACAGCACCCCAATATAATTCAAATCTTGCTCAGTCACGGTGAATCTGCTGACGGCAATTGTGTCTTTCACAAACATATTTTTCTCCTAGCTATTGTACATCTGACTTCTAGTTTACTATTATAAAGAATAATAAGTAAAAATTAAACTGAGGCATATTATGAAAAAACTAGTACTTTTTGGCGATTCAATCTTAGGCGGCTATGAAGACGGCCGAGTCACTAACTCCATCGCACAAAAAATCCAAGCAGCTTTTCCAACGTACAACGTCCAAACCCAAATTATTCCTGGAGGAACCACCGATGACGCACTAAACGCTGTCTACCCCAAGGTTACTTCCACCCACCCAGATCTCGTCATCATGAATTTCGGCGTCAACGATGCCCAAGTTCGTTTCGGGATGAGTGCCGGTAAATACAACAATAACCTCAATAACTTGGTGGAAAATATTGGTCCTAAAAAGGTGATTTTGGTCAGCCCTTCTTACACCAATTGGCGCGTCGCCGATAACCAATCTTGGACCCGCATTCTCCAATTTGAGTTAGTCACTGAACACGTGGCCGCAAAGTACGAATTGCCCTTCTTTGACCTAGCCAAAAAAATGCAGACCTTCGACCACCCAAATGACTTATTGCAGGAAGATGGAATCCATTTTCTACCAGAAGCCAATGAGTTACTAACCGATACGTTAATTGAATTGATTAAGGAACACGCCAATAATTAAGCAATTCTAAATTTTCCTTAATTTTATTGTTTATTGATAAAAAGATATTGATAAACGATAAAAGTTTAACTACACTTAAGCCATTAAGAAGTTTCAAATAGTAAATAAATGGATGAGGTAGTTATCTATGAAAACAAAAACAATTTTCTTAAAACTAATGCTGATTGCGGCAACTCTATTCGTGGCCTTTTTCTCGAGTATGTTTTTATACAAAGGCTACCGCGATATTCTCAAGGATATTTCAGGAACTCCACCCGAAACGATTATCATCGCGATTGGTCTGCCAATTGCAGTAGTCGCCTTTTATTTCGCAGTTTGGTTTGCTTGGCAACTTCTCCGTCGCATCGATAAGGGACAAGCTTTCTCCTATTTGGCAGTGAAGAATCTCAAGCAACTCAAATGGTCTTGTGCGGGTATCACCTTCGGATTGGTCGGTATTTTGCCGCAAATGTACCAGGTTGCCCAAAACGCGGATGCTCCAGGCGTTCTACTGATCTTCATGGCTGTAGTTGCTTTACCTTTGATGGTCACTATTTTCTTAGCCGTTTTAGAGAAGCTCTGGTCTGAGGCCTTGGACTTCAAACAAGAAAACGATTTGACGGTTTAGGAGGCGGATGATGATCAAAATAAATTTAGACCTCATTCTTTTACAAAGAAATATGTCGCTCACTGAACTTGCCGACCAGGTTGGCGTTACCATTGCTAATCTCTCAATTTTAAAAACCGGCAAAGCTAAAGCAATTCGCTTTTCGACTTTGGAAAAACTCTGTGAAGTGTTGCACTGCCAACCCGGAGACATTATTGAATACGTTTCGAATGAAAAAACAGCCTAGCGGCTGTTTTTTTGATTGATATGTAGTTCAATTTATTTTTTTATCTGTGCTATGTTTTGCTTTTTACTAGGCCTCTGAAGCACCTGAAGTTTCGTCTACTTCTGCGACAAAGATGTCAGCATCTGAGGCTTTTGTTGTTGCATCAGCCATTGGTGCT
Organism: uncultured Lactobacillus sp.; assembly: GCA_946409675.1. Classification (GTDB taxonomy): domain Bacteria; phylum Bacillota; class Bacilli; order Lactobacillales; family Lactobacillaceae; genus Amylolactobacillus. The sequence continues at coordinate 4,882 of CAMJXI010000004.1, forward strand.
TCAGTCTCTTCTGAAGCACCAGTACTTGCATCAGTAGTTGGTGCTGTTGGTGCTTCCTCTTCTTCAGAAGCTCCTGTACTTGCATCTGGATCTGGTTCGACTGGTGCACTTGATGAAGCACCGGTCGTTGCAGCAACCTTGGCATTTGGATCATCAACGAGTTTCTTACCAGTTTGTTTCAAGTAAGAAGCCACGATTGGCCATAAATCAACCACCCATTCGTTAATCCCACGGTAAACGCCGTCTTCATCATGCATTGCTTTGTAGTAGTGCATCAAGTGTTTAGTTGGGCCATTTCCAGGAACTGGTAGAACGAACAAGTCTGTTTTGCCATTACGGAGATTGTTGATGACAGTTGCAACACCCTTGAGTGCGCGTTCTGGATGCACGTAATACAATGGGTCCCCAACTTGGTCAGGAGTACGAGAAGCAAGCATGTCCTTAGGATCATGTCCTTGGTCACCGTAGTAGATAAATTGGTTGTTTTCGTCAGCGAAGGTTAATTCAACCGGCATCGTCTTCAAGAAACGGTCGATTTGGTTAACGGTCAAAAGTCCGCGGTCCAACTTCACGTAAGCATCACCAGAAACGGCGTTGGTCTTTTCTGCGGCCTTTTCGAGCCATTGTGGGTCACGCATATCAACATCTTTAACGGTTGTGTCGCAGTTGCCGGTAGCATACAAATCTTCAGACGCTCCTGGGTTATCTGCGCGGCCATTCAAATGACCGATTACGCCCACGAATTCCACGAATTTTTGTAAAGTTGAGCCTAAGAAACTAGCTGTCCGGTCGTCTTTCAACATGCCTGATTCATCGAAAGCTTCTTTCGCATTTGCAAGTAAGAATTCGTTACCTGGCAACGTAATTGCGTTTACGCCTGGTGATTCCAAAATTTGGCGTAAATTAAGTTGTGCACGACTTGAACCTTGGATAAAGTAGCTCGCACCAACAATCATCACTGGTTTGTCAGTAAATGGGTGCAAGTTGTATGAAAGCCATTCGATGACGCTCTTCAAGGCTGCGGGAATGGTGTGATTGTGTTCTGGAGTAGCAATGATGACACCGTCAGCTGCCAAAATTTTATGGTTCAAGTATTGGATGGCTGGGCTATCTGATTGGTCATTACTTTGGTTGAACATTGGCACGTCACTGATGTCCAAAATTTCGATATCAGCCATGTTGCGATATTGCGTGCTCATAAAACGGAGTAACATTCTGTTATAAGATTGATCGGCAATTGAGCCTACGATTCCTACTAATTTCATTTGTCTTTCTCCTCTTCCCTACTTCTTATCTTGCCAAGAAACGTTGGTCGCATTAACTTTGTCTTGGCTAAGAGTGCCATTTAATTGTTTCGTGATTTCAACGAATTTTTCAAAATCTTGGAATAAGCCGTCTAATAGTTTGGTATTATCTGCATCAATCAAGTTGCCCGTATCATCAAAGGCTGTGAGTGAATGACTCAACAAGAAGTCTGAGCTTGGCATTACGCGTGCTTTTAATTCTGGTGAATCAAGGACTTGGCGTAGGTGTCCTTGGGCACGACTTGAACCGAGTGCACCGTATGAAGCACCAACAATCATCACTGGTTTATCAACAAAAGGATGAACTGAGTATGAGAGCCATGACAACGCATTTAAGAGGGCTGCGGTCACGGAATGATCGTATTCTGGTGTGGCGATAATTACCCCAGCAGCAGCATCGATTTTCTTAGCCATCTCGAGTGCTTGCTCTGGTGTCTTCCGGTCCGCATTCTTTGCATAAACTGGTAAATCTTTGATTTCCATCAATTCAATCTCTGCTACTGGAGCAAAGTGTTGTTTCATATATTGTAATAATTGACGGTTGGTTGACTTATCAGCATTGCTTCCTACAATTGCGATGTACTTGTTCATTGTCGTTCTCCTTTTATTAGTTAGTTTAATATCCGCCATTATTGTAAGGGTTTTCACAACCGAAATCAATGCTTTTCGTGAACTTTTTTACATAAATTATTATACACTTTATTCTTGCAGTATATAAAAAATCACCGACAGATTATCGGTGATTTCATTTTATCATTTTGATTCGTATAAGTCTGAATTAATCCCAGAAAGTAAAGGACTAATTTCACTTTGGTACAAAACGCTTAAGCCGTGCATTGCACGGGAGGTAATTGTATAAACCAATTGCCGATCATTATCGCTTGGATAATTGTCTTTTGAGGCATCCCACATGATGATGGCATCAAATTCTAGCCCCTTGGCTAAATATGCCGGAACAACAATCGTGCCGGGTACCAAACGTTGATTTTGTGAACCAACGAACGTAGCGGCAATTTCTTGTTCTTGCAGCAAATCAAAGACTTGTTTTGCTTCTGCTAAAGTCTTGGTAATAATTGCTGTCGAGTTAGCAGTTTTTTCATTCTCGTTCAGAATATTTTTAGTCACTTCAACTAATTCTGTTAGGTTTTTGCGACCATAAATAGTCGGCTTTGGACCTTGGCGATCAAAAGCCTCAATCTTCTGGCCGGAAGTCAAAATACCTCTGGTAAAGTCGGTCACCTGCTTGGTTGAACGATAAGAGGTCGTGAGTTGCACGACGTGCGTCTTATCCTTATCAAACAAGTTCGAGATTTCGTTGAGCAAGCTGCTGCTATCTTCTTTAATGAGGATAGCTTGGTTCAAGTCACCCAACATCGTGAACTTAGCTCTGGGGAAGTTGTACTTCAAGTAAGCAAGTTGGAATGGTGTGTAATCTTGAATTTCGTCGATGAAGACGTAGCGCATGCTGTTTTCACCACGCCGACCAGTGATCCGATCATACAAGAATAAGTAAGCTGAGGCGTCTGCCATCTTCACTTCCTTGTTCTTGAAGCTATCAATGACGTCAGCCACTGATGCTTGCCATTCTTCAGCAGTTAAATTGTACTTCGCCAAGTTAACCAGCTTAGGTACGTTGTTCAAAAACGCGATGTATTGCGCACGCGCATTCAAGAATTGGTGCCGGTAAATCCAGCGTGAAGATTTCTTTAATTCGCGAATAACAATCTTGCGGGCAAGGAATCGTTCTTCCTTAGCACTAGATTCGAATTCTTGGTCAGGTCGGTCATATAGTTCACGGAGTTTTTCCGGATCCATATGCTCTATAATATCTTGGACCCACGCCTTGTGTGATTCAGGTTCTACCCGGTTGTTGACAATCTTAATCATTTGTTCGATGGTAGCTTCAATCCGGTTACGTAAATGATAGTTTTCGTTGAAACTATAGTAGATTTCCTTGATCTTCTCTTTTGAAATTAACGGTTCATCTTCTGGTCTAAAGACAAGGTCCTTGAAACGCATACCAGAGCTTTCCAAGTGATCCGTGTATTTCTCGATTGCCTTGAAGAAATCATAGTCGTTCTTGAGCTTTTCAATGTTTGTCTGTTGGTTAGTTTTAGTCTCTTCAAATTGTTGGAAGAGATTTTGGACACCCATGTTAGGAACCCGTCGTGCCAAAAACTGCCAGTAGGTCATTTGGACCATATTTTGTTCGCCCATTTCAGGCAAAACATTTTCGATATAGTCGTTAAAGAGTTGGTTCGGGCTAAACATGATTACTTGGTCAGAGGTTAAGTTACCACGGTAGCGGTAAAGCAAGTAGGCTACCCGTTGCAAAATTGCACTGGTCTTCCCAGATCCAGCAGCACCTTGAACGAAAAGCAAATCAGAGGTAGTATCCCGAATGATTTTATTTTGTTCGCGTTGAATGGTGGTTACGATAGACTTCATTTGGGTCGAAGACTTCTCGTTTAAGACCTCGAGCAACATTTGATCCCCGATGGATTCTTCGGTATCAAACATCGCCGTGATTTTGCCATCATCAACGATAAATTGGCGCTTCAGGTAAAGATCGACGTTTTGCACGCCATCCGGTGAATCGTAAGTTACATGGCCTAATTTTCCATCATAATAGATAGAAGAAATCGGGGCACGCCAATCGTATATCAGAAAATTGTCGTTTTTATCTGCTAAAGAACCAAGACCGATGTAGATGGTCTCAGCTTTAGGCTCGCCCTGCTCATGAAAATCCACCCGGGCAAAGTAAGGTTTCTTCTCCAACCGCTCTAGTGTTTCTAATTTGCGGCTAGAATATTGCCAGGTATTATTTCGTTCTTGCAGCATTTGTTGTTGTTGCCGAATCGACAAAGCCGTTTCCATGGTCGTTGAATCACTACCATAGTTCAACTTAACGTCGTCATAAAAATGTTCGTTTAAATGTTTCTCTTCAGCTTTTACGCGTTTGATATCACGAGTCAACTTCTTTTCTTGGTGACTGATTTCGTTCATCACCGCGTCAAGTCGCTCTTGTTCCATCGCTTGATTCTTAAGTTCTTGACTTGCCATACACTCACTCCATCTCCAAAGATTGACATATAGTTTACCATATTTGACGAGATTTCGCTCGTCTTAACTATTGGACTAGTCAAAAAAGGTTGTGACAAGTAATGAAAAAATTGGAGCGGGAATTTTGAAATTGTTTGTTCTCTTGTTAAATCGGCAAATAAGAAGGACTGATTTTTTACACAAAGAATTTTTTTGGCTAATTTAAACTTTTCTAAAAATTTTTTTCGTTTCAGCTAAAATCATCAAAAAAATATGATTTTATGAGAATTTAGTTTATTTGAAAAGAAAATAACGCAGAAAAAGATAATAGATTTTTGTTAAAAATGAGTTTTTAAAAAGTGGTGTAGTTCGTTAAACGTTGATATGACAGTATATACAACGTATACGTTTTAGAAAACTATTACAAAAAAATAATTCATTTTGCTTGTCAAACGTCGAAAATGTATATATCATATGCAATGTAAATTTAAGTTACTAATAGTAAGCTGATTTCATTGGGGAGGTATTTGCAATGAAACATGTGAAAACAGTAATTTTGGCAATCTTAGCAGTACTTGTAGCTATCGTTCTTGTAGTGAAGTTTACTGGTCAGACTAATTTACCAAATAACGAGCAAAAACACGAAGAAGTTCCAAACTTTTTAGATCCAAAACTAAGTCATGAATTACCACAGACGCTGACAATTACGAACGTCTCGGAGACGGTTATTGGACATGATAGCCGCACGATTATCAATAATACTAAGGCCTTTCCCTACAGGACAATTGTCTATATTCGTGCGTATTTACCGGGACTAGCATATGGGATGTTTCTCCAGGGCACGGGTACTTTGATTGGGGCGGAGACTGTACTGACGGCTGGTCACGTAGTTTATGACGCTAAGTATGGCGGGTATGCCAATAGAATTGTCGTGATTCCGGGCTACAATAGAAAAGCTGCGCCATACGGAACGGCCAACGGTAATCATATTTATTTGGTGCCGGGCTACACGGCTAACCCCACGTATGCGGCAGACATGGCGGCAATTAAGCTTTCGACTGGAATTGGTACGAAAACGGGTTGGTTGGCCACTTCGCCAACCTCACAAGTAGGCAGTCACGTAACGCTCTCAGGCTATTCCGGTGATTTAAACGGAGCACTTGGTAGTATGAGTGGTAGCGTCGCAAATTTAGAAAATGGGGTCGCAACCTACGCGATTGACACGACTCCGGGTGCCTCAGGTAGCGGACTCTATAACGAACACAACCAAATAGAGATAGTACATAACTTTGGGAACTCGGGCTATAACGGCGGCTCGATTATCACTCCAGAACGTAATAATTTAATTTCGTATTGGAAAACGACAAGCTCAAACGTGAAGTACATCAATCGACAGGTCTATGTAACGGCTAAAAGCACTGTGCGCTATGCTAATCTAAATTTTAAACGGTTGAGTATGATTAGCGCAAATACGGTTTACGCAGCCAGACAAACTACCATGGCCTATAACGGACAAACCTATTACAGCGTCTATAATAGCAAAAATGTGTTTATGGGCTTTGCAAATCGGAGTGCATGTAAAACCGTGAACGCTTCGAAGATTTATAGAATGATGCGAATCCGCGTGCGTAACGACAAACGTTATAGCAACCTGTTTTTGGATCCGGTTAACGGAACGATTGGTAGTTACTACAACAGAAACGTTTATGTGACGCGAAAATTCACGAACGGAAATGGACGAGCATTTGACGCGGTTTATACGAGTAGAACCGGTTCGTTTTTAGGCTATATAAAATCGACTGATTTGGTTTAAAAAGCAAAAAATGGAGTTGCCAACCGGCAGCTCCATTTTTGTACTTAAATCTAAATAAATATTTGTAACAGGTAAATTAAGAACGCTGAAGCAAGGTAAGTTCCCCCAAAATAACAACCAAATTCCAGAAAACGTTTCTGATACCAGAGATTAACTAATTCAGAATTGAAAGTCGAAAAAGTAGTTAGCCCACCCAAAAGTCCTGAAGTTAAGGCAAGATAACTAACAGGGTTTAAAATCAGATCCATTTTACTTAACTTAAAGAACAACACAATTAGGATAGAACCAAGAACATTGATTGCAAAAGTGGCTAGATAGCCAAATTTTTTGGTAACTTTGTTCTTAAAGAAAACGGTGAAGTTTCTGCGTAGGAGTGCGCCCACACCGGCAAAGAGCCCCACAATAAGCAAATTTGTCATATGAGCACCTCTTTTTGAGCAAGTTTGGCACTGAGAAGACTAACTGCAAATCCTAATGTCACTGTTAATAATAAATAGAGCAAAGCCACGAATAAGTGATTGCCAGTAACTAAGCGATAAATATCTAAGATCAGTGTTGAATATGTCGTAAGTGCCCCGCAAAATCCAACACCAACGGGTTCCTTAAGCATCACTCCCAGTTTTCCTTTGTTACTTAATTTCTCGTTCCAGTATGGCAAGAAGGCAGCACCGGCTAAGTTGACTAAAAGAGTCGCTAACGGAAAAAGCCCCCAAGTTAAATTACTTGAGAGCCAGAACCGACTTACGCCGCCTAAAAAAGCAAAGCAAAATATTAAGACTTGATTCAGCATAATGAACTAGGCGTTTTTATCAGAATCGTCTTTTGATTGGCCGTTCTTTTTAGCACGGGAATTCAAGAAATATGGTACCCAAAAGGTAATGACATAGCCGACGCCCATTCCGACGAAGGTCCAGACCATAATGTTCTTTAAAATCCAGCCGATAACAAGGCCACCGAGTGTAAAGAGGCCTAAAATTGTCGAACGATTATCTCCCATAATAATGTTCTCTCCTTTATTAATTACTACTCTTACTTTATCATAGAATAGGACACTTCAAAAAAGGGAGTTTGAAAAATGACAAAAAAAATCTTTATCATTCGTCATGGACGGACATATTTAAATAAATACGATAAGATGCAAGGTTGGTGTGACTCACCTCTAACAGTTGGGGGACTTGAGGGTGCAATCAAAGTCGGTAAGGTTTTGAAGGATATTCCCTTCGATGTGGCCTTCTCATCTGATTTGAAAAGAGCAAGTGACACTGCTAAATTAATTTTAAAAGAAAACGTTAATGGCGATAAATTAGAGTTGCAAGAATCAAATTTCTTTAGAGAAGCACTTTATGGTTACTTTGAAGGCATGGGTAGCCCAGAGGCTTGGTTCTTGGCTGGTATGCCTCATGGCTACAAGACAAAGAACGATTTAATTGCTCACGAAAACTACGATACAGCCAAGGATTACATGAAGGAAGCTGATCCTTTCCATGACGCAGAAAATGCGGTTGAATATTGGGAACGAATCGATCAAGGTTTTAACATTATTAAAGCTTTGCCTGACAGCGTAGAAAACATTCTTTTGGTAACACATAGCAACACAATCAGCTCAGTTGTCGAACGTTACAGTAACGGAGAATTTAACGTGGCCAAGGGTGCACGCAATTCAAGTATTACGATGATGGAAAATGAAGGTAGCAATTTTAGAGTCACTTCATTTGATAAATTGACACTTTAACCGTAAACTAGTTAAAATAACATAAATATAAAAATTTGAAATGGGGAATATTATTATGATGATGGCAGGGGTTGTAGTATTTGTGATCGGGATTGTTGCTGCAGGACTTGGTGGGATTAACTTCTACTGGCGCGCAATTACTAATAAAAAAGCTTGGGAAGGCATTGCCAAACCCGCATTACTTATTGGTGTAGTTGCTATTGTGATTGGACTAATTATTATCGTGATGGCTGGAATGCAATCAGGCCAATTCAAATTCTAGAAGTGTGAGAAACAACGGTTATCTCGAAATGAGGTAGCTGTTTTTTTATGCTCTTTTAACGTGCTCCAAAACACAATAATATCCGTCTAACTAAAAAATCAGCCATCTCCTTCAGAGATAACTGATTTCTACGTTAGTACTCAATTATTAACCGTGTTTTGTCGCACTTATTTTTTCTTTAACGTGCTCCAAAACACAATAATATCCGTCTAACTAAAAAATCAGCCATCTCCTTCAGAGATAACTGATTTCTACGTTAGTACTCAATTATTAACCGTGTTTTGTCGCACTTATTTAATTTTTTTCAGTACAATTCCCTGATACAGCCAAACCGTAATCAAGTAATAAATCATGTACAACACGATAAAGATAGTAAATGGTAGCCATATTCCATCATACGGATCAGCCAAGAATGCCTTAAAGAATTGTAGTCCAAACAACACGTGGACAATCCCTAAGATACCAGGTAAAGCGAACAAGACACCAATTTCAGTCGAAATCGATTTTCTCAAAATTCCCCGACGGACACCAATCTTACTCAACATCTCATATCTGCTTACGTCACTTTGTGCTCCACTTAAAATCTTGAACATCAAAGTACTTGCGAGCATCGTTAAGAATGCAATTCCGAGGAAGAAGCCCATGAATTCAAATCCTGAAGTCATTGCTCGGACACCTAAGTAACTAAAGACCTTAGTGCTTTGCATATATTCAGCTAATCTTGGATCCTTCTTTTCTTGCAAGTTGTTGATTGCTTGTAATGTCTTCGCGTCATTCTTGAAGTCTTTTACAGTCAACAAGTCAATCGAATTAGCAGTCTGTGGTTTTGCATCAAACTCCGCCTGGGTCAAAAAGACATTTTTCATTGGTGACTGTTCTGTTGCTTTTTTATTTGGAATCAAGTTATTGAGGTAGTAATAACCGCCACTAGTTTCCTTGGCCAAATCAGCAACCGAATAAGTACCAACTTTAGTAGTCACAAAGCCCATTGAATTTGAGCTCTTATTAATCATTGCCTTCAAAGGAGTTTTTTCAAACTCATCCTTGATGAAGTAGACAGTTCCACCATCGATTTTATAGTCATAGGTTGATTTTGTCTTAACATCTAGCTTAGCAACTTCTTTTGCAACCTTTTGGTCCTTGGTTACAATTTGAGCATCGTAATATGTGAAGTTCTCAAATTGTTGGTTGAGTTTCTCAAAGCCTAAACCAACAGTAATTGCCCCTAATGCCAAAGCAAAAAGGATGGAAATCATCGAGAGGATTCTCGTGTAATCAGTGATTCTAAAACGTAATTGGTTCAAGGTGAAACTTCGCAAGCCCTTGTAAAGCGTCTTGTGATTCTTACGCACAACGTTAATTACAGCTGTAAATAACGAGTTAAACACAAGGTAAGAACCCAAAACAATTGTTACTAACGCGATTGGAATAGATGCCAATACCAAAATTTTGACGTTGATCATTGCTGCATAACCAATTGCAAGTGACACGATACCAAGAAGTGCTTGTAACCAGACAAAGCCCGCATTTTGCTTAAATTTAACTGGTTTTTGTGAGCCGTGGAGTAATTCCAAGACAGGAGTCTTAAGCAAAGTTCTGCGGTTGAATAGCGCAGCGATGAAGAACAAAGCAACGAAGAAAATTAACGTTACAAAGACTGCTGGCAAATAGAATCCAACAAAGCCGGTAATCGTTAAGCCCAGTTGTGAAATCAACATATTAGAAACAACTTGCGTCAAGCCAAGCCCTAAGATAATCCCGATTAAGGTAGCAACGACACCTAAGACCATTGTTTCTAAGAAAATGAGAATTCCGATTTTGCCGGATTTCGCACCCAACATCATGTACATCCCATAATCTCGTTGCCGCATACTCAACAAGAAACTATTGGCATAAACAATGTAAACCAACGTGATAATTGAGAGTAAGACTGCACCAAATGCGAAAATAAATCCGGTCATTGAGGCACTCATCATTGAGTTTTTGCCCAAGAAGTTCTGGTTCAAGGCCATGCTCATAAACATATAGAAAATGGCACTAGAAATTGTAAGGCCAGAGAAAAGAACAATATAGTCCTTTAAGCGGCTCTTAATCCCAGTAAGGGATAATTTGAATAACATTTTTCCCCTACCCCCTTATTGTGCGTATGTTCCAAGATTATCGATAATTTCGTGGTGAAATTCTGCGCGTGTCTTTGTGCCACGAACTAATTCTTCCCCAATTTGACCATCTTTGATGAACAAAATTCGGCTAGCATAACTAGCTGAGAATGGATCATGCGTAACCATTAGAACTGAAACGTGATCGTTAATATTTAAGTCTTGCATCGTATCGAGCAATTCCTTAGCGCTTGAAGAATCCAAGGCACCGGTTGGTTCATCAGCAAACAAAATTGCGGGTTCATGCACCAAAGCACGAGCAGCAGCAACACGTTGTTTTTGACCACCAGAAATTTCAGCTGGATATTTGCTTAAAATTTCACTGATTCCTAAACGCTTGGCAATCTTATCAACTGCGTCATCGATTTTCTTGCTGTTCACACCCTGTAATGAAAGGGGCAAAGCAATATTTTCGCGATCAGTTAAGTTTTCCAACAAGTTAAAGTCTTGGAAAATAAAGCCAATCTCTTTACCACGGAAATCCGCCATTTGGTTCTTATTTAATGAAGTAATGTCTTGTTCATTAATTTTTACAGAGCCAGCAGTTGGTTGGTCAAGTGTTGAGAGGATATTCAACAAAGTTGATTTACCTGAACCTGACGCACCCATGATGGCGATAAATTCACCCTGTTTAACGTTAAAAGTCACATTACTGAGTGCTTGATATTGTTTTTCGTTTTTCTTACCGTATATTTTTTGGACGTTTTGCACGTCAACCACATTTAAATTTTGCATTTTTAAATCATCCTCCGTTCACTAAATATCTTACCAAAATTTCCTAGCTAGGTACCGTTTTTAACCTAACATTATACTTACATTGTTGTAAGTTGTAGCACTAAATTTTAAAATAGCAATGAGAAAATGTAAAAAAAACTTTAATTAAGTAAGTGAAAAACCTATAATGAAAGAACGTGATTTTTATTCACACACCAGGGGGAAGAATTAAATGGATGATTTAAAACCAAAGAAGAATTTAACGTGGCCCGTTATTGCTCTGATGAGCTTCGTCACAGTTATTGGCTTCGATGATATTATTTACAACTTTAAGGCTCAAGGCCTGGGAGTTATCACATCATGGATCTTGATGTTACTACTCTTCGTTGTTCCTTATGAAATGATGGTTGGTCAACTTGGCTCAGTCTTCAGTTCTGAAGGTGGCGGACTTGCCAGCTGGATGCGGGGAACAAGTGGTGATCGTTGGGGTTACATCACCGCTTGGACATACTGGGCAGCAAGTTTACCATACATGGTTGATATTGCGAACACGATGGTCGTTTCCTTTGGTTGGGTAATCAACGGGAATGGTTCAATGCAAGATAAGATGCCAAACTCTGTCTTTGCACTTTTGACGGTCGCTATCTTTATCGTCTTCGTCTTATTCCAACACAAACTAAGTAATCCAATGGAGCTACTGAGTACTATCGGGGGTGGGGCCATGTTCGTCATGACCATCCTCTTCGTTATCTTGGCCTTTGTTTTCTGGGGTCAAGGTCACCCAGCGGCAACACAACCATTCACACCAGGCGCATTTATTCCTAAGTTTGACTTACACTACCTGACTACTTTAGGTATGTTGGTCTTTGCCATGAACGGTGCTGAATACGTTGCACCATACGTCTCAGAGATGAAAAATGGGAAACGGGATTTTCCTAAGGCTATGTGGATGCTCGCTATTATGACTGGTTTCTTAACCATCGCCGGTTCATTTGCATTAGGAATCTTCTTCAATGCTCATAACCTACCAAACGACATGAAGATGAACGGTTCATACTACGCCTTCGCCTACCTTGATTCATATCTTGGTACCGGACGCTTGATCATGTACACTTACGCAATCACGCAAGCAATCTATATGATGGCCCAACTGGCCGTCTTCTTGGATGGTGGTGCCCGTCTCTTTATCGCCGATACTTCAAAGAAATACTTACCAAAGGTTTTGACCAAAATCGACAAAAGAACTGGTTTGCCAATCAACGGTTACTGGCTAACTGTTGGTATCTGTGCGGTTATCCTTGGTGCTTCAGCAACTTTGCCAAGTATCAACGATATTTTCAACCAGCTTTTGAACTTGAACGGAATCGTTTCACCTTATGTAACAGGATTTGTGTTCTGGGCCTTCATTAAGATTCGCAAGAATGAAAAGAAGTTCCCTTCAGAATATGTTTACATCAAGAACAGTCACATCGCCTTAACTGTTGGTTGGTGGTGCTTGCTGTTAACCTTAGTCGCTGCAACATTTGGTATCCTTCCACTTGATGCAAAATTCGGAACAGACTTGTGGTATCATACATTGTTCTTGAACATCGCAGAACCACTCTTCTTGGTTGCACTTGGTGGACTTTTGCCAATGTGGGCTAAATGGGAACAGAAACGCGAAAACAATAACTCTAGTCTCAATTAACAAAATAGGTCTATTCAAAAAAATGTGTTAAACTTAACGTACTGATGAAAAGGATAATCTAATCATGCGTCTTCAAGTAATTTTTGTAACTAAGAATAACTAACAATTGAAAACACATTTTGGATTGATTAAGTACGTTTTTTAACGTTAAAAAGCCGGATCATTCCGGCTTTTTTGATACCAACATTTAACTTAATTCATTCATTTTTTGAGAAAGGATGATATTTTGATAGAAAACAATCTACCTAAAAACCAAGTCGTAATCGGCGGTGTAAACCGTGGCGACGATAAATTTGATTATTACATGCAAGAACTAAAACAATTGGCTAGTGCCAATAATATGGAGGTTGTGGGCGAAGTCTCACAAAACCTCGAAAAATTGATTGCTGCCACCTATTTTGGAAGTGGTAAAGTCAGTGAAATTAAAGTTTTGGCTGAAGAACAAAACGCCACCCATTTGGTGGTCAACGATGAACTAACACCAACCCAAATTCGGAACTTGGAAAAAGAGACGAAGTTGGTCGTAACTGACCGGACTGAATTGATCTTGGAAATTTTCTCGAATCGTGCAAAGACCAAGCAGGCTAAATTACAGGTTGCTTTGGCTCGTTTACAATATGAAATGCCAAGACTGCACCAGACAGAAAACTCGTTGGACCAACAACGTGGGGCTGGTAAGAGTGGCTTAGCCAACCGTGGTGCTGGTGAAACGAAACTGGAATTAAATCGCCGGACGTTGGGTAACCAAATTACTTTGATCAAGGAAGAACTCAAGAATATTGATAAGAGTGAATCGACGCGGAGAAAAGAAAGAAACAAGAGTCAACTACCTCAAGTAGCGTTGGTTGGTTATACAAACGCGGGTAAATCAACAACAATGAACGGTCTGATTGATTTATTCAGTCAGGTCGAAGATCCACAGAAAAAAGCAGAGAAACAGGTTTTTGAAAAAGACATGCTCTTTGCTACTTTGGATACAAGTGTCAGAAGAATTGATTTGAAGAACAACTTCTCGTTCCTCTTGAGTGATACTGTTGGATTTATCAGCAAGCTACCTCATAAATTGATTGAATCGTTTAAGGCAACGCTTCAGGAAGCTAAGGATGCCGACCTTTTGATTCATGTGGTCGACTTCTCTGACCCTAATTACCAAGATATGATTGATACCACAAATGAAGTGCTAAAAGAAATTGGCATCTATGAAACACCAACGTTGATGGCGTTCAATAAAGCTGACCAAACTAGTTTTGGCTATCCTGGTTTAAACGGCGAGGACTTCTACTACTCAGCCCGTGATCCTAAATCAATCGAGATGTTGAGTGGCTTGATTACGGACAGAATCTTCTCGGAATATCGTGAAGTGAATTTAAAACTTCCACTTGATCAAGGAAAATTGTTGTCATATTTGCACGAAAAAGCTGAGATTATTAGTCAAGATTATCAAACTGAAGGAATCTTTATGACGGTCAAATTGAATCCAGAGGATCTGATCAAGGTTGAAAAATTTATTGTTTAAAGAATTAATTTCAAAAAAAGTGGGCTGATTTCAGCTCACTTTTTTTCGTCCTCTAATTTAAGGAGATTCCGTTTTTCATAAAAATAAATATAGAATCCAAACAAAATACCAGCTACCAAATGAATGATAAGATTCCCGATATTGAAAAATTCATTCACAAATCCGGCATTATCATGCAGTATCACGGCAGAACGCAAAAGATGAGTCCTGACCCAACGCTTTCAAACTTAATCTTGCACAATTTTTTGGCATAATCTTGTTTTGATACTTCTTCGTCCAAAAGACTCTTTTTCTTGGCAAGAATAATTACATAATCTGTCAAAAAAACCATCTCAACTAAAATTGTAAAAAATAGGCCATTAAATGCAAATTCAAAATCAAGACCATTTGTCACCAGGATTCCCCAAATTCCCACAAATAAAAAGCTCCAATAATTAAAAATCCAAAATTCCTCTAATCAAGTTACCCTGATTATAGCCCAACTATTTGAGATTGCACCTTTTGTCCGGTCATTCGTCTGATTAAGTTGTTTTGACCAATTTTGGTGCAACCAAAACTGCACCAAAAAAGACAACGGCTTTCCGTTGTCTTAAATTTATACTATTAATTTTTTAAAACTAAGCACTCATTCGCTTATCGAAGAACTTCGCAAGTAATGAGAGTGAGAAACAAACAACCCAATACATTCCTGCTAATGCCACGAAAATCGGAATTAAGTAGTTTGTATTTTGGCCGTAAATATTTTGGGCGTGGTACAACATTTCTGGCAACACGATAATCGTTGCCAATGAAGTATCCTTAACTAATGAAACGAATTGACTCAACAATGGTGGAATCATTAGCTTCATTGCTTGGGGGAAGACAACGTGGAACATTGCCTGAACGTAAGTCATCCCGTTCGCACGAGCCGCCTCCATTTGCCCTGGGCTAACCGCCTTGATCCCTGAACGGAAGATTTCCGCACACATTGCTGATTCAAAGACAGTCAACGCTGTGATGGCTGCCACCATGATATCCAAACGAATACCAAAAGTTGGTAAGCCAAAGTAGGTAAAGAAGATAATCAGCAACAATGGTAAGTTACGAACTAAATCGATGATAAAACCAACGATTGCACTGACGTATTTAATTTTGCTGTAACGCACGACACCGAGAACGGCACCGATGATGAAGCTTAGGATAATTGAAATTACAGATACTTGAATCGTAACTAATAATCCTTGCAACAAGTAACGCATGTTAATCCATGAGTATGCTCCAAACCAATCCATAATCTCACCTCCTAAACTTCTAATTTATTTTCAAGATGACGCATCAAGTAACTGAGTGGCATCGTGATAATCAAGTACAAAATACCGACGATAAAGTAGGTCGGAACCTGTTGGAAAGTAATCGAACTAATTTGGTTTGCTTGGTACATCAAATCAAATCCGGCAACGAAGGCCAACACACTTGAGTTTTTAACTAAGGTAATCGTTTGGTTACCTAGTGGTGGAATAATGATTCTAACGGCTTGGGGGAACACGATATGGTGCATTGCCTGCAGGTAAGTCATCCCGTTTGAACGAGCTGCTTCCCATTGCCCAGTTGGCACACTATTAATTCCCGCCTTGATTACTTCCGCAAAGAAAGCCGAAGTATAAATTGTTAAGCCAATTGTTCCGGCTGAGAAACCACTCATTGGCATCACGTACTTTGGAATAACAATGTAGAAAAACATTGTAACAACCAATAACGGAATATTTCTGAAAATTTCGACGTAGACCGTACCGATAATCTTTAATGGTTTAATGGGACTAATTTCAAATAACGCGCAAACTAGTCCAAGAATAATACTTCCAGCAAAAGCTAACAAACTTGAGAAGATGGTCATTCCCATACCTTGCATAAACTCAGCTGTGTAAGTTTGAAAAATTTCTATCATTGTACGTCACCTACCTTAAAGCCTGGAATTTGACCAAACCATTTCAAGAGTAGTTTGTTATAACTACCATCCTTCTTCATTGCAGCTAGAGTTTTATTGATCTTGTTTAAAATATCCTTTTGGCCCTTATTAACCGCAATCCCGTATTCTTCAGTGGTAAATGGTTTACCAGCTAATTGATAGTTAGGATTATCTGAAACAAGACCATACAGCATTACGTTATCACTTGTCATCGCATCTGCTTGGCCTGATTGTAATGCACTAAATGCTTGTGCTGCATCAGGTAGTTCCAAAACTTGTGATAAAGGAGCTACTTTTTTAATATTTTGGACTGAGTTAGAACCTTGTAAACCGATAACTTTAGTCCCGGCAACAAGTTCTTGAGGGTTAGTGATTTTGCTACCCTTTTTAACGATAATTGTTTGACCAGCTGTAAAGTAAGAGTCTGAGAAATCGACCACTTTCTTACGTTCTGGCAAAATCGTCATCGTTGCAACCAAGGCATCGATGTTCCCATTTTTCAACAAGGCCATCCGTGTGTTACTAGTAACTGGAACGAAGTTAACCTTCACATCGTCACCGTACATCCGTTTAGTGAGGGCTTTAGCGAGGTCTACTTCAAATCCTTCAAGCTTATTGTCTTTGATATTCAAAAGACCAACTAATCTTAAATCAGATTTAACGCCCCAAGTAATTGATTTTTCTTCTTCAACACGTGTTGAAATATTTTTGTCTGCGACACTTTTACCACAGCCTACGGCTAATAATGCTGTCGCCATAATTAGCGTTATTAGCGTGAGGAGTTTACTTTTTTTCATAGTGGCCTCCTAACGCGCAATAACTTTGCTTAAGAATGATTTTGCCCGGGGTTCTGTTGGATTATTAAAGAATTCCACCGGATTATCCGAAACCTCCAAAATTTGGCCTTCATCCATAAAGACTACTCGGTCAGCCATTTCACGAGCAAAACCCATTTCATGAGTAACCACGACCATTGTTACGTCTTGTTTAGCAACTTTTTTCATTACTTCCAATACATCACCGATCATTTCGGGATCAAGTGCACTAGTTGGTTCGTCAAACAAAATTGCCTTGGGATTCATTGCTAAGGCACGAGCGATAGCAATTCTTTGTTTTTGACCACCAGATAATTGTTTTGGATATTTGTCAGCTTGATCAGCCAAGCCAACCATTTCAAGAAGCTTCATTGCTTCTACTTTTAACTTATCATTGTCACGTTTTTGAACAATGTGAGGTGCCAAAGTAATATTTTCGATAATCGTTTTGTTGGCGTACAAATTAAAGTGTTGGAACACCATTCCGACGTCACGGCGAATTGTGTTAATGTTCGTCTTTTTATCGGCAAGGTCGAAACCATTCACAATTAATTGTCCATCTTGAATGGTTTCCAATCCATTAATTGTCCGTAAAAGCGTACTTTTACCGGATCCTGAAGGACCGATAATAGAAACAACTTCGCCACGTTCTATGTTCAGATTGATATCTTTCAAGGCCTCAAACTGTCCATAAAATTTATTCACATGATTAAACTCAATCATTGCCATAAGATAAACCCATCCTTCATTCATTTTTTAATAATTTTGACATATTTATACTTTACCAAAAAAAACGCCGTTTGTCTTCGAAAAACGGACATTAAATTAAAATACGTAGATAATGTTTCTAAAACGGTTGGTTTTTTATTCATTTTATATGATATTTTTCGTAAAAAAAGAACATTCCAAAATTTGGCCTAATCGATAGATTATCTATTTATGACCAGTTTAGTCCAAAAAAGTTATTTAGAGAAATAAAAAAAATCACCCCGGATGGGATGGTTTTTGTAAGATTCGATTAGAATACGCGAACACCAAATGATGGTGTGAAATATGATGACATACTTGCAATTGTAACAGTTTGTCCTGGTTGTGGTGAGTGAAGGTATTGATTGTTGCCAAGATATAAGCCAACATGATGAGTATTACGGCGTCGGCCCCAGAAAACCAAATCTCCAGCTTGGAGTTGTGAGGTTGAAACTTGACGACCAGCTGATTCTTGAGGTACTGTCCAGCCACCGATGTTTCTGCCAGTAGCGAGATCGGAAGAGCGTCGTGTAGGGAAAGAGTGTAGATCTCGGTGGTC
>CAMJXI010000005.1 GCA_946409675.1 uncultured Lactobacillus sp.
TAATATTGGTTTTCATTTTGGTTCTTAGCATAAATATAAACTGGATCTAACTGTTTTCCATCGATTACAACTGGGAACCCAACAATAAAGTTTGGTGATACGGTATAACCCTCATTAGCTGAGTTCTTTACCTCTTCAAAAAGATAGACTGCGTTTTTTCCATCAAATGTAGTAGGAAGACTGAAAGCAGCTACACCATCTTTTCCATCTTCATTCTTAGTTACAACAGTGTTGATTGGACTTTTTTTGTCAGTACTTCCGACAAAATTTTCTTTATCGTTAGAATTCCAATAGTCTTCAGTGACATTATAAATGTTAAAACTTACTCCATTTAAACGAGTTGATGACATTGGGTCTGAAATTTGAGCACCATTATTGTCGATTGAAGGTTGATAGAGTTTACTAAAACCAAACTTCGTCAATACAACTTTTTGTTCTGTAGGTGTTGCATCAGCATCTTCAGCCTTTACTCCAGTACTAAACGAACCAAGTGCCAATGGTAACAACATTACTAATACACCAAGGAAGGCGTAGATTTTCTTAAATAATTTATTTTTCATTTTTCTTTCTCTTCTCCTTATTAAGACCGATAAAATATCCCAAACTGATAACAACTAAAACTACTCCGAGAATCCCAAAACCTTTTGCTTCTCCCGTTTTTGGTAAGACCTTTTGAATTAATTTATCAATCTCTTCAACAACGTCTATTCCCGGTTTGATAATCTCAACATCCTGATCCGGATCTTCCGGTATTTCCGGTTCCTCCGGCGGGTTGCCCGGTTCTGGCGGTGATTCCTTCCGGTTAAAGACTTTCATCCACGTATCCGGATTATCCAGGTACTCACCCGCCACAACTTCAAATTCCACATTACTTTGTAACAACTCATACCCATTTGGGGCACGAATTTCTCTAATATAGTACGTTCCAGCTTTCAAGCCATCAATTGTAAAATGGCCCTCAGCATCACTTGTCAAAATTTTGAGGTTACTATCTACTGCATCAGCAGAAGATTTAACAATAGTTTTTAACCACGTACCATCATTGGTTAGGTAGCCCTCATTTTTTATTCCGACGATAAATTGTGCACCTGCAAGTGGATTTTTATCATCCAAATCCACTTTGATAAATTGTTTTTTAAATAGTTTTGGTTTCTTTTTAACCACATTCTTTGGATAAACATGATATTCCCCAACAAAATGTCTTGGGATAGTCACCACTAAGTTTTGACCTTTAACCACATTTTCCAATGGACTTTCAATTAATAGGTAAGTCCTTCCCGGCGTTAAGTTTGAAAAATTAATTTGCCCGTTGGCATCTGTTATTTCCTGGGTAATCTTCTCAATGTCTAACATCTGATACTGGGAAATTATTTGATCAATTGCTGTTTCAGCTTTTAAGCCAGGTTTCTTGAGTAAGTTATGATACTCGTCGGTCACGTCATACAACGTAAACTCGACTCCCTCAAACGGCACATCTTGGTCCAAGCTCAATTCTTGTCCGGTATTAATCAGATCCGGTAACTTCTCGTCTTCGTTAAATTTTAATTTATGAACGACGATGCTGGTTCCTGAATCTGCTGCTACCACTTGATCTGGTTCCATGTGGAGGGCGAATACGCCTAAGGCCATCACAAGCAAGGTAAACATTTTAATTAGCTTGTTCATTTTGACCACCTCCGATCCCGGAGCCTGATACTAATGGCTATCCCACCAAAAATCAGCAGGATAATTCCCACAATCCAGTAATTAAGGGTACCGTGTCCCCCGGTTTGAGGAAGTGGAATTGGCGTTTGATCATTTTTCAGGTCAAAATCCGTTTCCTTAGTCTCTGAATCTTCAGCGGTTGTATCTTGATCAGTGGGCTCTTTTGTTTCTGGGTTCTTATTAACAAAGAGGTTATCTGCTTTACCAAAACCTTTGATTGTAACTTCCCCAGCAGAATTAATTGTTACTATCCAATAATCCTTTTCTGGGTCCAGCTTCTCATACCCATCAGGTGCTGTTTCTTCAGTAATCTTATAAAGATAATTCGGTCTCAAATTGGTTAATTCGTACTGACCTGTGTCTTTATTTAAAGTTATTGCTGGCTTAACATCTGAACTCGTTGAGGGTGTCCCATCTTTGTTCAACTCTTGCACGGCAAATGTTGCACCCTCAAGTTTCACGTTCGTGTTCGAGTCAATCTTTCCAAAAGTTGCTGTAAGATACTTTTGGTTATAAATTTCAATTTGAGGCGTGGTTATTTCAACCTCAGGCTCTCCATTATTATTATTCTGATAAACCTTATGACTACCATCAGTTGCCACCACAATTCTCCAGGTG
The DNA here is from genome assembly GCA_946409675.1 of uncultured Lactobacillus sp. Classification (GTDB taxonomy): domain Bacteria; phylum Bacillota; class Bacilli; order Lactobacillales; family Lactobacillaceae; genus Amylolactobacillus. The sequence goes on from CAMJXI010000005.1 coordinate 2,323, forward strand.
ATCTCGTTCTTGATGTATCTTGGTAACGGAGCAACTTCTCTCAAGGTATATGTACCGGCAATAAGGCCAGAAATATCAATTTCACCATTAGTATCGGTTTTATTGTCTTTATCGAGCATCTCTTTTCCGTCTTGACGTTTTAGCGAAAACTCAACATCTTGAAGTGGTGTGTTTGTTGCCAAGTCTCGTTTAACTAATTTGAACTCACCAAGACTAGTAAGGAATGGATTATAGAAATTGTGAATATCTGAAACGTTAAGCTGATACAGATTCTTTACCCATATGTATCCGTTTATCGATCCTGCATTTAATGCCACCGTGGCTTGCGGAGCGACCAAACTTCCCATCAGTATTCTTCCAGACCCAAGGTCATACTGATTTTTGACCGCAATCATGGGATTTACCGCGTCTTTTCCGACAAACTAGGTCTCATCGGGTAAAACAGGAATTATTGATTTATTTCCCCCGTCCGATTCCTTTTTATTTGTAAAAGATGTAACTTGATTTGCATTCGGTAAATAATAAGTAATTTTTTGTGCAATTTCATCGTCATCATAGTCTGCTCGATTATCATTAAACACAAAATTCTTGGCTGTTGAATAGACTATCACTTGATCAAAATCAGACTCTTGTAAAAACTCATCTCCTGGATTCGGGTTCTTTGATGTTGTAAGATGAAAAGTTGGTAAGTAGCGAGAATCGTTGTCAATTCGAGAATCATCGTTACCATTAACGGTTATCCCGTTAACAGTACTTGGAGCTATTTCATCTAAGTTAATTAACGCAATTTTTGAATCACCAGCATCATAAACGTGTGCTAGAATAGTTCTGTTCTTTCCATCTAGCCAACCATGATCCAGCCTTACAGACGTTGTTTGAGCATTTTCTAGAGAGGTAATTTTCTGCGATAACTGTGTGGTCACTAAGTTCAATTTACTATCAAGTTGCTCAAAAGTTCGATTTGTCTGTTCCTGATCCATCGTCTTAATTAGTCCGCCAACCTCAAGTTTTGTCGGGTCACTATCTAATCGATCAACCCAAGTAGAAGTTCCCGGAACAACCAACCAGCCTGGATTATCAACACTTCTCCCACCGGCTAGTTTTGGAGTAGATCGAGTCGCATAACTCGTGTAATTACCTCCCAACAACATTGCGGTTTTATGATTTTTCGTTAATACTTGTCCAACAATTGGTGCCATGGGTGGCAACATTCCATCAGAAAATGTTCCGGCGTAATCATAGTACGATTGTGAATTATCAGATCCATTTGAATCTAATTTAAATTCAGGAATTGTAGCATTTCCTTTAACGGCCATGGGACCATCTTCGGTACCTGAGTCAGCAAAATGATTACCTGACACGTAGGCATTATATAAGAACAAATCGTTAACAGATTTTTCTTCTTCCTGAGTAAGTGGAGTTTTGCTCTTAGAATCTGCTTTTACATTTTCCGAGCTAGAACTAAAATTAAAGATAGGTAGCACGAGGAACATTATTAGTACGAGAAATAAAATTCGTTTTATAGTCCCATTTTTCAGAATGTTCATCGTCCTACCTTTCTACCCACAAAGTAAAAAAACCAGCAATTAATTCAACGTGTTATATTATTTATTTCTAATTTCTTATTGATTTCGAAGTTATTATAACCGGCCAAATTATCTTGTCAACTTTGGTATGTACCAATATATTCCAAAAAATGGTAAAAGTTCGCAAAAAAGTAATTCGAACATTGATACCATTGCTTTCAGAAAATAAAATATTTTTTAAAATAAATTTAAAAAAATTATTTCACATGTAACCATTGGTTTTATAACACTTTTTATTAATTTAATCGGCGCACATCCTTGTTTTTTTATCCTTGTTAATGTTTTCGCAAATGTTATATTTTGAATAATGAAAGAAATATCTAACATATTCGCACATATTATGTATATATTTTTGCCACATTTTGGAAGATTGTTATTTATATCTTCCAAATATTATTGTTTCTTAATGAACAAGACTTATTGAGATTTTTTCGTTCGTCTATTATACTTAAAGTGAACTATTTTTCAGATTAATTTACCATTTCGTTCGTATTTGGCCTAAAACGCAAAGGAGAACCAGCAACCAATGACAGATTTAGAAATTGCACAACAAGCTACACTAGCACCAATCACCGAAATTGCCGAGAAAGCAGGCTTAGCGCCCAACGACATCGAATTATTCGGTCAATACAAGGCTAAAATCAACAAAAATTTCTCCAAAGAGCCATTCGATCCAAACCACAAGCTCATTCTTGTTACTTCTATTAACCCCACTCCAGCCGGCGAAGGTAAATCTACCGTCATGGTCGGTTTAGGTGACGCCCTTTCCCTCTTAGACAAGAAAACTATCATTGCCATCCGCGAACCCTCAATGGGTCCCGTCATGGGCATGAAAGGTGGAGCAACCGGCGGTGGCCACAGTCAAATCGTCCCCATGGAAGACATCAACCTCCATTTCACCGGTGACTTACACGCCCTCACTAGTGCTAACAACACCCTAGCTGCCCTCATCGACAACTACATCCAGCGTGAAAACGAACTAGGCCTCGACCCTCGTCGCATCATCTGGCGTCGTGCCTTAGACATCAACGACCGTGCCTTAAGAAACGTCGTGACTGGTCTGGGTGGAGTCACCAATGGTGTTCCCCGCGAAGCCGGCTTCGACATTACCGCCGCTAGCGAACTAATGGCCGTTCTTTGTCTCTCAACTAGCATCGCCGACCTCAAGAAGCGTGTTGACCGCATCGTCGTTGGTTACAGCTTCACTAGAGAAGTAATTACCGTTGGCCAACTCGGATTCACCGACGCCATCGTTATTCTCTTAAAAGACGCCTTGAAACCTAACTTGGTTCAATCACTCGCCCACACACCTGCTATCGTGCATGGTGGTCCTTTTGCCAACATCGCCCACGGTTGTAACAGCGTGATGGCTACCAAAACAGCTCTTTCACTTGCCGATTTCACAGTAACCGAAGCTGGTTTTGGCTCAGATCTTGGTGCCGAGAAGTTCCTAGATATCAAAACACCTGTGCTTGGCAAACACCCCGATTGCGTCGTTGTCGTTGCCACTATCCGTGCCTTAAAATACAACGGTGGCCAAAAACTCGCTGACTTAAAGACTGAAGATACCGCGGCTCTTGCTAACGGAATGGGTAATCTCTTGCGTCACGTGGCCAACATGAAGAAGTACGGTTATTCTCCAGTCGTTGCCATCAACAAATTCGTTTCAGACACTGATGCTGAAATCGAAATGATCAAGCATGCTTGTGACAAAGTTGGTACCAAAGCCATTACCGCTGATGCCTGGGGTCTTGGTGGCGAAGGCTGTCTGGACCTTGCTAAAGAAGTTGTGGAAGCAACTGGTGAAGCTACTACATTCACTCCACTATATGACGTGAACGATTCGATTGAGAACAAACTAAACACTGTTGTGACTGAGATTTACGGCGGTAGTAAAGTTGTCCTCACTAAAAAAGCGCGCAATCAAGTGCGTCGCTTAGAAAAGGAAGGTTTCGCTAATCTTCCAATCTGTATTGCCAAAACCCAATATTCCTTCTCAGATGACCCAACCTTGTTAGGTGCACCAGAGGGCTTTGAAGTTACCGTCCGGGAACTCATTCCTAAAATTGGGGCTGGTTTCATCGTTGCCTTGACTGGGACAATCTTAACGATGCCTGGCCTACCAAAGGTTCCCGCAGCCGTTAAGATGACTATCGATGACGACGGCAAGATCGAAGGATTGTTCTAAACTAAATTACGAATTTACTCACAAATGTTTTTCTAATTACCAAATTTGTGCTAACCTGTACTTCTATTAATAGAAATGCAGGTTTTTTTATGAAAGTAAAAGCTCGTTTGGATACCCTGACCGATGGCGTGATTGCAATTATCATGACCATTATGGTCCTTGAGCTCCCCACTAATTTGGCTAGTGGCCACGTCAATTTAAGTTCACTCTTTTACGCCATTACCATTTACGCCGACAGTTTCGCGTTTGTTGCCAACATTTGGTTCCAGCAAACCACCCTCTTCACCAAGGTGGAAAAAATCTCCAACAAAATCATTAAGTTGCAGATTTCTTTGCTCTTCTTTCTCTCATTGATTCCAGCGATGACCAACGTCATGGTCGCTGATGAGTCGAACCTCCCCGTAATGATTTATGGGGCACTCTATCTCATTGTCACGTTGATGTTTGCCTATATTTCACACGAAGTCGTCAACCAACAGTACACCGACAAGACGGACATGAGAAAGGTCTTTCAGGCCATCTACGGTAGTGACATCATCATCGATATTCCACTTGCAATCGCCGGAATTATCGTTGGTTACTTCTACCCTAAGATTGCGATGATTCTCTTCTTGATCATCCCTATTCGGGCCTTTATTTGTTCCGACAAAGCGCAAAACGAGTTGGCGGATGTCGAATCGATGGACGAAACCGGTCGTTCTGAATACTTAAATCTCACGCGAGCACAACGACGCGAATTCTCCCAGAGTATGCGCGAATATTATCACCAGGTTAGTGATAACAACTTAACGCCCGACCAACAAAAACAATACTTCGGGCAATTCATCACCAAGGTCTCGCAACAAGCGGGTGTGCCTGAAGACGTGATGCAAAACAAGTTTAAATCCCTGGCGAACGTCTTTGAGCATCGTGGACCGCATGGTAAGCATCCTAGTCGCCGCGAAGTAACGATTTTGCGTCGTGCCATGCAAGATGATAGCGATGATTCAAAATCCTGAGGACGCAAAAATACCAGACAAAATTAATTGTCTGGTATTTTTTATTTTGTGTTTGATATATATATATTATTTATCTTTTAATTGCTTCTAGTTTTCTTTGGTTAATCGTTAACTGCTCGATGACCTATGTCTGAGCGATATCTTAGACCTGCGATATCTTGTTGATATAACCACGAGTAAATATTCTTTTGTGCTTCCTTAACGGTCTTAGCCGTTGTTGTGAGGCACAGAATACGTCCGCCATCACTGACAAGCTGGTGGTTTTCATCTTCTTTAACGCCGGCAAAATCCACATCAATATTTGCTGGTAAGTCCTTGAAAAGCTCAAGGTTAACACCGGATCCTGAACTTTGCGGATAGTCCTCCGAACTAACCACTACACCTAAACAAATCTCGTCTTCTTGCCATTTCACCTCGTTTGGCTGGATAGCTTTCTCATCCAGTAAGTCAGTTAATACTTCGTAGAGACTGCTCTTCAGTTGGGGTAAGACGACAGAAGATTCGGGATCACCCATTCTGGTATTAAATTCGATGACCTTCAAACCATCTTTGGTCATGATCATCCCAGCATACAAGAAGCCACAGAAGTCGATGTCTCTTCTCTTCAACTCGGCAATCGTTGGTTGAATAACCTCTTCGAGCGTTTGTTGGTTCAAACTCTTTGGTAAGTGGAGCAACGGGCTATAAGCTCCCATCCCACCAGTATTTGGACCTAAATCTCGGTCAAAAGCCGCTTTGTGATCTTGGGCTAGTGGCATCTGGACGATTTGGCCAGCGTTGACCATTGCTAAACAAGAGAATTCCTCGCCATCCAAAAATTCTTCAATCACTACTTCGGTCGTCCCAAATTTCTTGTTACCGAGCATTTCGTGAATCGTCTCCTTAGCATCAAGATAATCTTCGACAATCACAACACCCTTACCGGCAGCAAGACCATTAGCCTTGATCACCTGCGGATAGTCGACCTGCAAGAGATAACGTTTGGCACTCTCTTCATCGGTAAATGAACGATAGCTCGCGGTCTTAACGCCCGCCTTGTCCATCACGTCCTTAGCAAAGTGCTTCGAGTTTTCAAGCTTAGCAGCAGCCTTTGTGGGACCAAAGACTCTTAGGTCGGCCTTCAAAAACTCGTCGACAATCCCGTTTTGTAGTGGTAATTCAGGACCGACAACCGTCAAATCAATCTTTTCGGTCTTTGCAAAATCCACTAGGTCGGAAAATTCTTCTTCAGCCAGCGGAACCGTTTGGATCTTTGCACTCACCATGCCAGGGTTGCCTGGTGCCACAAAAACCGTGTCGACTTCTGTACTATTGGCAAACTGCTTTGCCAGTGCATGTTCTCTTGCACCCTGTCCAATTACTAATACCTTCGCCATTTATTTATCCCCGAAATCTAATGTCTGAAGTGACGCACACCCGTCATGACCATCGCAATTCCAAGTTCATCAGCCTTATCAATTGAGGCTTGATCCTTGATACTACCGCCTGGTTGCACGATTGCTTTAATACCGTGTTTCGCCGCGTATTCCACGCAATCATCCATTGGGAAGAAGGCATCAGAAGCCATGACACCCTCGCCATAACGTGGGGATTCTTCCGCTTGCTTGATGGCAATCTCAACTGAGCCAATCCGGTTCATTTGACCGGCACCAATACCGAGCGTTTGGTCCTTAGCAACAATCACGATAGCGTTACTCTTAACATGTTTAACTACAATTTGACCAAATTCTAGTGCTTCCAATTGTTCCTTCGTTGGTTGAACTTTAGTCACAACTTTGAAGTCACTAATGTGTTCCACTTTATTATCTGGTTCTTGTAATAGCATACCACCCATGACCGAAACCTTCTCAAGTTCTTTGGTCTCGACCGCTCCGAAATCAAGTGTCATGATGCGTAAGTTCTTCTTCTTAGCCAAGATAGCAAAGGCGTCGTCGTCAAAACTTGGGGCAATAATAATTTCGAGGAATAAGGCATGCATCTTAGTTGCAGTTGCTAAATCAACGTTTCTATTCAAGACGATAATCCCGCCAAAAATGGAAGTAGAATCTGCAGCGTATGCACGATCCCAGGCTTGTTCGATGTTTTCACCTAAGCCAATTCCACAGGGGTTCATATGTTTGACCGCTACAACAGTTGGTGCGATAAATTCTTTAGCCATCTTCAAAGCAGCGTCGGCGTCCTTGATGTTGTTGTAGCTTAATTCCTTGCCGTGCAGTTGTTTTGCTTCTGCGATTGAGAAAGGAACTGGAATAACGTCTTCATAGAAGGAGGCGCTTTGGTCGGAGTTTTCACCATAACGCAGTGCTTGCTTTTTGTTGTATGTCAAAGTCAGGCTAGCAGGATATTCTTCCGTGCTGTCTTTAGCTAAGTATTGGGCAATCAAGGCATCATAGGCACTAGTGTGCTGGAAGACTTTTAAGGCTAAGCCCTTCTTGAATTCAGGAGTGAGACCATCATTTTCGATAGCCGTTATAACGTCGCTATAATCAGCTGGATCGACGACTGGTAAAACACTCTGGAAATTTTTGGCAGCAGAACGCAACATGCTTGGTCCACCAATGTCGATTTGTTCGATGGCTTCGGCTTCCGTCACGTCAGGTTTTAAGATAGTTTCTCTGAAGGGATACAAATTAACAGCTACGAGATCGATTGTTTGGATGTCATGTGCGCGTAACGCATCCATATGACTTGCTAAGTCACGTCTAGCAAGTAAACCTGCATGAACTCTTGGATGTAACGTCTTCACACGTCCATCAAGCATTTCTGGAAAACCGGTGATTTCTTCGATTCCAATTACCGTAACGCCAGCTTCTTCTATAGCCTTCTTGGTGCCACCCGTTGAAACCAGGCGGTAGTTATTCTTGCTTAAGTTTTGTGCAAATTCAACAATTCCCGTTTTATCACTCACGCTCAGTAAAGCTGTTTTCATTATTTTGTCGTCCTTCTCTTTCTACTATTCACTATGTTCTGACTGACTAACCAACTAATCCTTGTTCCCGTAAAGCTACTTCCATGCTCTTAAAATAGAGTTCGTGTTCAACTTCATGAATCCGTGGTGCAAGTGTCTCGAAGGTATCTCCCTGCAAAATCCGCACCGGTTCCTGGGCGATAATCGGACCCGAATCAATTCCCGCATCAACGTAATGGACCGTAACGCCGGTGACCTTTACACCATATGCGAGTGCATCTTCGATACTCGTTCTCCCCGGAAACGCCGGTAAGAGCGCCGGATGCAGGTTGATGATTTTGTGCGGATAAGCGTCCAGCAAAACGTTTGTCACAATCTTCATGTAACCCGCCAACAAGATGAAGTCGATTTTTTGATCACGCAAGTATTGCAAAATCGCTTCTTCATATTCTTCTTTATTCGTAAATTCTTTAACGCTGTGGACCCAAGTTGGAATACCAAAACTTGCCGCCTTCTCGATAACTACCGCCTTCGGCTGGTCACAAATTAAACAACCAACTTCTATTCCGAGTTCTGGGTGTTCCTGAATCTTTTCTTGGAGTGTTTGAAAGTTAGTTCCGGTTCCGGATGCAAAAATTGCTAACCTAGTCATGCTGGCCTCCGTTTAATTCAACTTGTGCCTCGTTTTCAGTTCTTGGTTCTACTTGCCCAATTTCAAAGAACTTTTCCTCTAAGCCAGCCAATACTTCCTTGACTCGCTCAACCTTTTCAGGACTAACGGCTAGCACCATCCCGATGCCCATATTGAGCGTCAAGTAAGCATCCTCTCGTGAAAGATTGCCTTGCTCAACAAGGAAGTCAAAAATTGGTAGTCGTTTCCAACTATCTAAGTCGATGACCGCTTTTTGATCATTTGCGAGCATCCGGGGGGTGTTTTCGAGTAAGCCACCACCTGTGATGTGACTTGCCCCAACAATTAATTTTTCTGCCAAAAGCCGGCGGAAAACGTCCGTGTAGATCTTGGTTGGAGTTAACAATGTCTGAATCAAAGATTCGCCGTTGTTCAAGACCTGCTCACCGTAATTAAATTCGTGGTCCTGGAACAAAATTTTGCGGACCAATGAGAAGCCGTTACTGTGTAAGCCACTTGATTGGAGTCCGATTAAGACATCCCCGTTTGAAACTTGTTGGTTGGTTAATAAATCGTCCTTGCTCGCTAAGCCGACCGCAAAGCCAGCTAAGTCGAACATGTTCTCATGGTAGACACCTGGCATTTCTGCTGTCTCACCACCCAAAAGTGCGATTTTATATTTCTGGCAAACGGCCACGATCCCATCGAGCACGTTACTTACTTGTTCCTTGTTTAACTTTGAAACTGCCAGGTAATCTAGGAAGAATAAAGGCAAGGCACCTTGGGCGACCACATCGTTGACACACATCGCGACCAAGTCTTGGCCAATGCCACTCACGTTACCGGATTCGCCAGCCAAAATCACTTTGGTCCCGACTCCATCAGCTCCCGCTACAAGAACTGGTTGGTTAAGCTGGTCACCGAGTAATTCATAGCAACCGGCAAAGCCACCAATGCCACCCAAAACATGCGGATCGGTGTAATCCATTTTCCTTTGCAAGTCGGCGACAACTTCTTCACCGGCAGCAATGCTGACACCTGCTTTTTCGTATGCGTTAGGCATTTCTCTCTCCTTTAACAGCTGAAAGTTTGTGGTCCTCGAGCGTTTTTGGTGCTTCATACTTTTCTTCGTAATCGTATAAAGGCGTTGGGTAGTCCCCGTTGAAGTAGGCTACACACAATCCTTCATTAGGCGCATCTTGTTTCAAGCCCACTGCATCAACTAAGCCTTCAAGGCTCAAGAAATGCAGGGAATCTGCACCAATTTGGTGGCGCATCTGGCCGACCGTCATGTTGGCCGCCATTAACTCTTGGGTCTTTTCGATATCAATGCCGTAGAAGCATGGGAATTTCAAAGGTGGTGAGGCAATTAAGACGTGCACCTCGGTCGCTCCTGCTTCTTTCAAAAGATTGATGATATATTTACTGGTCGTGCCCCGAACAATCGAGTCATCGACTAAGCAAACGCGCTTGCCTTTGACGACTGCTTCAAGAGCAGCCAACTTCATCTTCACACCCTTTTCGCGCAAACTTTGAGTCGGTTGGATAAAGGTTCTGGCACTATATTGATTCTTGATTAAGCCCATTTCGTCGGGCACACCTAAGACTTGTGCCACCCCAGTTGCTGCGGGTAGAGCCGAATTCGGTACACCCACGACAATGTCCACGTCGAGCGAATTTTCCTTGGCCACTTGCATCCCCATTCGTTGACGCGCTTGGTAGACATTCACGCCGTAGATACTTGAGTCGGGTCTAGCAAAATAGATAAATTCCATCGAGCAGATTGAAAGCTGGGTCTTCTTTGTAAAGTGTAAAACTTCATAGCCGTTATCATCGATCTTGATTAATTCGCCAGGCAAGACATCGCGGACGAAGCGTGCGCCGATTGCGTCGAGTGCACAGGTCTCACTTGCGACCACGTAAACACCGTTCTTCATCTGACCGATGACCATTGGCCGAAAGCCGTTTGGATCAAGCGCAGCATACAAGCATTTCTTCGTTAAAATCAGGTAGGCAAAGCCCCCTTGAATTACTTGTAAAGCATCAATCAATTGCTTTTCAAAAGTCGGTTGTTCTTGTCTCTTAATCAAGTGCATCAAGACTTCGGTATCGGAATTAGATTGGAAATAGGCACCATCATCTTCGAGTTTTTTGCGTAGAGTGACGGCGTTCGTCAGATTACCGTTGTGCGCCATCGCGAAATCCTTGTCCACATAATGAAAGACAAGCGGTTGAATATTCTCGATTCCACGGGATCCTGAAGTACCGTAACGCACATGGCCAATCGCCGAATGACCATCAAGTTTATCGATGCTCTCTGGGTCCTTGAAGACGTCGGCGAGTAAGCCCAAACCACGTTGGCGTTTCATTCGTCCGTCTTTTTGGAGCGTTACAATCCCAGCACCCTCTTGGCCCCGGTGTTGCAATGCGTGGAGGCCGAAATAAGTTAGTTGGGCAGCATTTTTATCGTTCCAGATTCCAAAAACACCACATTCTTCATTTAAGCTTTTTACTTCAACTGCCATGCGAGAGATTCCTTCCAAATGGTTTTAGTTGCTCCGACGTTTAAATTCATTTCTTGGTGATCTTTGGTGCTGATTTTCAAATCTTGCTCTGCGGTCACTTGACCGATTAATTGGGCATTTTCCTTAACAATCTCTTCAAAAGCCGCTTTGTTTGCTGGCTTAACCGAGAGGATGAAACGGGATTGGGTTTCGCTAAATAATTCAGCGGCAGTGAGGTCAACAGCAACCGCAAAACCTAATTCGTGTTTGAAGACTGATTCGACTAACCCAACCGCAAGACCACCTTCGGCTAAGTCATGGGCACTAACCACAAGTCCTGCTTGAATGGCTTTGGTCACTAAATCTTGGTTGGCTTTTTCGGTCGCTAAATCAAAGTTTTCGAACTGACCGCTAATCGTGCCTTCTTGCATCTTTTGGATTTCAGAACCGTTGTAGTCGTTGCCGGTTGTTCCGAGCAGGTAAATCAAGTCGTCGGCGTTCTTAAAGTCAATCGTGGTAATATCGCTTTGTTTTTCGATCAGGCCGACCATCCCAACCATTGGTGTAGGATAGATGGCTTTTTTGTTTGATTCGTTATAGAGCGAGACGTTCCCGGAAATGACTGGTGTGTCAAAAATCGTACACGCTTCCGCCATTCCTTTAGTTGCTTGGCTAAGTTCGTAATAGACTTCGGGGTCGTTTGGTTTCCCGAAGTTTAAACAATCGGTAATTCCAATTGGCACACCACCGGAAGCAACGATGTTTCTGGCCGCTTCACTAACCGCGATTTGGCCACCTAAGTAAGGGTTCAGGTAGAGATAACGGGGATTGGCATCGGTCGTCATCGCGAGTGCCTTGTTCGTCCCGCGGACGCGGATGACTGCTGCGTCAGAACCCGGTGCGACGATTGTGTTTGTTTGGACCATCGAGTCATAACGCTCGAAGATCTCGTGCTTGCTGGCAATCGTTGGTTGCTTCAGCATTGCTTCCATTGTTTCGTTCAAGTTAGTAACTTCTGGCACAAAATTGTTTACTTCGTTCATGCGTTCTGGCATTTTGCTTTCGTACGTGTAAACCGGTGCTTCATCAACTAAAGTATGCACGGGCACGTCGGCCACGAGCTTACCGTGTTGGTAAAGTTTGTAACTCGTATCTTCAGTCACGACCCCAATTTGGACGGCTTCTGATTCGTAACGGTCGAACAGTTCTTCAACTTGCTTGCCGTAACCCTTCTTCACGCATAAGAGCATCCGTTCTTGGGATTCACTCAACATCAATTCGTAAGGAATCATCCCAGCTTCTCGTTGTGGTACTAGATCAAGGTTCAATTCCATGCCGTAACCGGCTTTGGCCCCCATCTCGGCACTGGATGAAACAAGTCCTGCAGCTCCCATGTCTTGAATACCAACTAAGATATCGGCGTGGTTTTGGATTAAGTCGAGGCAAGCTTCCATCAGTTGTTTCTCAGCAAAAGGATCACCGACTTGGACGGCTGAGCGCTGCGTTTCCTTTTCATCGCTGAACTCGGCGCTGGCAAAGATTGCGCCTTGGATTCCGTCACGTCCGGTCTTGGCACCGACGTAGTAGATCAAGTTGCCGGCTCCGGCCGCTGCCCCAATTTGGCTATTTTCCACATCCAAAAGTCCCACGCACATCGCGTTCATCACGGGATTTTGCTTGAAGGCATCGTCGAAGGTCAACTCGCCCCCAACGGTCGGAATTCCCATACAGTTACCGTAGTCCCCAATCCCAGCGACCGTTTGGTCGACTAAGAATTTCGTTCGCGGATCAGTTGGTTCGCCGAAATGTAGGCTGTTCAATGAGGCGATTGGACGAGCCCCCATCGAGAAGATATCGCGGACAATTCCGCCGACACCAGTTGCTGCGCCTTGATAAGGTTCAACTGCTGTCGGGTGATTATGTGATTCGGCCTTAAAAACAACCGCTTGACCGTCACCGATGTCGATAATGCCGGCACCTTCACCAGGTCCTTGCAAAATCCGCTTACCTTTACTTGGAAATTGCTTCAACAAAGGCTTAGAACTCTTATAAGAACAGTGTTCACTCCACATTGCAGCGAAGAGTCCCGTTTCAGTGAAGTTAGGCAAACGCCCCAACATCCGTTGGACTGATTCGTATTCTTGCTCACTCAAACCCCAATCGAGGTATAACTTCTCGTCTTTGATTTCTGTTGGTGAAAGTTCTTTCATCGGTTGATTTCTCCTAATTTTTAACTGCTTGACTGTCAATCATTGCTTGAAAAAGTCTTGCGCCATCGATTCCGCCAAGGATAGCTTCACTCGCCCGTTCGGGATGAGGCATCATGCCAAGCACGTTACCCGCTTCGTTCACGATACCCGCGATATCTTCGACACTGCCGTTAGGGTTATCTTGGTAAGTAAAGACGATCTGGTTGTTCTGCTTTAACTTAGCAAGTGTCTCTTCGTCACAGTAGTAGTTTCCTTCACCATGGGCGATTGGGAAGACGACGGTTTCGCTGTCATCATAAAGATTTGTGAAAGATGTTTGGTTGTTTTTGACTGCCAAAGGTTCTGGCTTGCAGATGAAATTGAGTGATTCGTTATGACGTAAGGCACCGGGCAAAAGTCCAGCCTCCGTCAAAATTTGGAATCCGTTACAGATTCCGATTACGAGTCCGCCGTTGTTCGCAAACTCTTTAACAGCTTCCATGATGGGAGAAAAACGAGCAATTGCCCCACTTCTGAGGTAATCGCCGTAAGAAAATCCCCCGGGAATCAATACGGCTTTAGCATCTGCTGGCAAACTAGTTTCGCGGTAATCTACGAAAACTGTTTCGATTTGGAATTCGTCGCGCAAGAGATAAAACAGGTCATATTCACAATTTGAGCCGGGAAAACTGATAATGGCAAATTTCATCTTAGCCCTCCACTAATTCGCTGATTTCAAAACGATAACTTTCGGTGTTGACGTTGGCCAAAAGTTGGTCGCAAATTTGGTCGACTTCTTCGTTGATGTCTTGGCCGTTATGTTTGATTTGCATTTCGAAGTACTTGCCTTGCACTACTTGGTTCACGTTCGTGTAGTCCATGCGGTGGAGCGCTGTTTTGATAGCTTCACCTTGGGGGTCCAAGATGGATTCTTTATAAGTTACGAAAATTTTGACATTAAACATGGGCCTTCTCCTCACTTTGTTCAAGACGTTTTAGGACTTCTTCATAGACTGTGACTAAATCACCGGTGCTCTTGCGGAACACATCTTTATCGAGTGATTCCTTGGTTGTTAGGTCGACTAAGCGACAATTATCAGGGGAAATTTCATCGGCCAAGATGATTTCGCCGTTAGGCAACTTGCCGAATTCTAGTTTGAAATCGACCAGTTGGAGGTTAGCTTGCGCAAATCTTTCAATCAAAAGGTCGTTAATTTGTAAGGTTAGTTCTTGAATACGTTCGCTGTCACCCGGTTGGATAAATCCAAGGCCAAGTGCTTCAGAAGCATTGATGACGGGGTCATCGAGTTCATCTGACTTGTAGCAATACGAGATAACAGTTTGGTTTAATTTTTGTAAGTAAGGAAGGTTAAATTTCTTTTGTAAGCTGCCGGAAGCGTAGTTTCTGACAATCACTTCTAAGGGAATAATTTTGACGCTCTTGTTGATTTGCACGGTGTCAGAAAGTGTTTCAACGTAATCGGTCTTGATGCCTTCTGAGATAAGATAATTGAACAAAATCGTATCGATCTTGTTGTTAACTACGCCTTTACCTGCGATATGGTGTTTTCTCTTGCCGTTTAAGGCAGTTGCTTGGTCCATGTATTCGACCCAGATTAAACCCGGTTCATCAGTTTCATATAGACTCTTTGCTTTTCCTTCTTTGATCAATGAACCTCTTTGCATTACGCTTCTGCCTCCCAAATATTTTCTGCTTTGATTTCTTTTAAGATTTCTTCTCGTTCACCCAAAATAGTGATGTGCCCCATCTTGCGGTTCTCGCGGACTTCTTCCTTCCCATAATCATGGAAGTGCCAGTCCGGTCGTTGTGGTAATCTCTGACGGGCTTTATCTAGGTGTTGACCCAAGAGATTGACCATCACACATGGTGCAATTTGTTTAATCGTTGGTATTTCTAAGCCACAGATGCTACGAACGTGGGCTTCAAATTGGGAAATGTTACTGGCTTCGATTGAGTAGTGGCCGGAGTTGTGTGGTCGCGGTGCTAACTCGTTGACTAGCAGTTTGCCGCCGGGAAGCATGAAGAACTCGATTCCAAGTACGCCCCGCAGTTTTAGGTTCTCAGCAATTTTACGGGCAATCATCTCGGCACTGGCGTGAACTTTTTCATCAACCCGAGCTGGGACAATCGTCTTGTGCAAAATATGGTGATAATGAATATTTTCGGCTAACGGGAACGATTGAATTTTGCCGCTGGCACTTCGGGTCACCATCACCGAGAGTTCCTTAACGAAGGCTTGGCGTTCCTCTAAGACACAGGGTTCGGTCTTAACTAGCTCAAGTCCGGCATTCAAGTCACTCGGACTATTCAAGTCGACTTGACCGTGGCCGTCGTAACCGCCGTCGGCAGTTTTCAAAATGCTGGGGTAACCAATCTGGTCAATCGCTTGATTGAGGTCACTTTCGGTTTTCACAACCGCGAAGTTCGTCGTTGAAACATTAATTTCGTTTAAGAAGTTCTTTTCGTTGATGCGGTTGCCGGTAATTTCGAGTAACCGGGTCCCTTGGGGTAAGGCTGCTTCATCTTTGGCATTTTCGAGGGCATCAACGTCGACGTTTTCGAATTCGTACGTTAAGACATCACTAGCTTGGGCCAAAAGTTCGATGGCATTATCGTCGGCGTAATCGGCGGTGATTTGCACGTCCGCCACTTGGCCGGTTGAGCAGTTATTGTCGGGATCAAGGACCGCGACTTTGTAACCCATCGCCTTGGCACTAAGAGCAATCATCTGACCTAATTGGCCCCCACCGACAATTCCGATTGTTGCGGGTGGTAAAATTGCTTCCTTATAGTTGTTGTTCACTGATAATTGCCTCCGCAGTTTGTTCTTCTCTAAATTGTCTGAGTAAGTCGGCTAGGCCATCGTCATTGATAGCGAGTATTTGGGCTGCCAGTAAGGCAGCGTTCTTAGCACCGGCATCGCCGATTGCGGTCGTGGCGACGGGTACGCC
>CAMJXI010000006.1 GCA_946409675.1 uncultured Lactobacillus sp.
ACCACCGAGATCTACACTCTTTCCCTACACGACGCTCTTCCGATCTCGTTCTTGGTGAATTCCCAGTTTATGTTAAAGATGGTATGGCAAGACTTAAGGGCGGCGACAACTTGGCCGGCTCAATCTTGCAAATGAAAGACGGTGTTAAAAACATCGTTGACTGGAACGTTGTTACTCCAGAAGATGGCGTAATGATGGCTAGCTGGGTTCCTGCAAGAAGTTCTAAGATTGACAATGTCTGTGGTACAATCGCACCAGATCGTGAAGCAGACTTCATCGTGTTGAACCCTGACATGACTGTCTCAGAAACTTATCTTGATGGCGAATCTAAGTACCAAGCTTAATTAACATTAAGAATAATAGATAAACAAAGACCACTCGATTAACGTTGAGTGGTCTTTATTTTTGGCAAAATTTAATTTTTTGTAGATCAACTTCACTATTTAACCGGAATTTTCACGATAAATTTTGCACCGGTAGGGTGGTTATCAGTGACGGTAATTGTACCTTGATGCTGTTCCGTGATCCATTTCGCGATTGAAAGACCGAGGCCGTTTCCGCCCGTTTTTTGCGTCCGGGAATTATCCGCCCTATAGAAACGTTCGAAAATATTTTCTTTATCTTTGTCTGTAATTCCAATCCCCGTGTCAGTGACTGTCAGGTTAAGGTCAGTGCCAACTTGTGCGACGGTAACAACGATTGTGCCACCGGCCGGAGTATATTTGAGCGCATTATCTAACAAAATAACGCTTAATTGCTTAATTAATCCACCATCCAATTGAGCAGAGCGGTTAAAATTGTTTTCTATTCTTAAACTCTTATCTTGGCTGCTAGCAATTTCCACGTATGGCGTGATTAGGTTGTTGAACAACGTTTTAACATCGGTCTCCTCTACGTTTAATTGTAAAACGTTTGAATCCGAACGCGATAACATTAATAGACTCTCAGTCAATTTTTTCAAGCGTCTGGTTTCGTCCAACCCGTTTGAAATCGATTCTGTTTCGTCAATGATTTTGGCATTGGGTTTAGTTAAGAGGTACTCCAAGTTATTCTGAATGACCGTCAAAGGCGTCCGTAATTCGTGGGCAGCATCTGCTGAAAATTCCTGCTGCCGATTCCAAGCTTTGATGATTGGTTGCATGCTCCGTCTTGAAAGGTAGTAGGAGACGATTACGGCTAAAACTGCAAAGATGGCAAGCGTGATTAAGAAGACAATCTGGAAGCTATGAATGGCCATGATTTCCGAGTCGACGTTGGCCAAAATAATCACGTATTTTCCAGCATATTCTGCATTCTCGTTTGATGTTGGCACATAGATTAACTCAGTCCTAAACGAGCTGGTCAGATTATTACCGGTTGAAACGGTTAAGTCTACTAGCTTATTTTTTTTGCTCTTATCTAGCTTAATTTTTTGTAAAAGCTGGTAGTTTCTCTGGCCAATTGTGTCCTGATTGGAAATAGTGCCATCTTTTGCAAAAATTAGTGTCTCCGTTTGAAAGGGTGAGCCCGCCCCAGGATTTTGGGTGCGATTTTGCGGAGGATTGTTGCTCGAATTAAAGCTCGATTGGTTTGATGTCCCAGTTGGATCAGGCAAATCTGGAATAGTATTGGTCAATATTTGTTCCTTTTGAATCTCGATACTGCGATCGACGTTTGAATAAATCGCATTTTGAAACAAAGCGTAGATGATAAAACCGAGGACAGTAAAAATAATGGCGAAACTGATAATTTCACCAATAAATAGTTTGCGTTGCTGTCGCTTGATTGCGTTGGTTGCTTTCACTTAATCACCTACTTCTAGAATATAGCCGACATTCCTGATTGTTCGAATCAAATCGGCAGCTCCAACCGACTTAAGGTTCTTACGTAAATTGCTCATGTAAACCTCGACCACACTAATTGAAGTGTCCGATTCAAAGCCCCAAAGCCGGTCGAAAATCTGATTTTTGGTGATAATTACATTGGGGTTTTGCAGAAAATAGACTAGGATATCGTATTCTTTGCCGGGTAGGTCGACCTTCTCGCCTGCAAAAGTAATTTCGTGGCTTTGGGTGTTCGCGGTGAGTTCACCAATTTGTAATAGACCATCATCGGAATCCTTGCCAGCCCGCTTTAAGAGTGCCCGAATGCGTGCCAAAAGCTCTTCGCGGTGGAACGGCTTGATTAAGTAGTCGTCTCCGCCGAGGTTGAATCCGTGTAGCTTGTCGGCAATTGTATCTTTAGCGGTCAAAATTAACACTGGAAGATTAAGGGTTTTGTCTTCACGCCAACTTTTCAAAACATCCCACCCATTTTTTGCGGCAACATGATATCTAAAATTGCGAGGTCGTAAATCCCTTCGCTGCCCATTGTTTGGCCAATTAAGCCATCTGCTGCATGTTCAACGTCCGCAAAGTCTTTTAAAAAGTTGCTAATACTTGTGGCTAGGTTTTCGTCATCCTCAACCAATAAAATTTTTATTTTTGCCATATTCACTCCGTCTTTAAAGCTCGTTTTAAGTTTCGCATTGTAAACTTTTGATTATTAACTTGATTATACGAAGGAGTGAGTTGGATGCAAGAAAAAACTTTGAAACAGATTATCCAATTTGGATTGGTCGGTGGAGTAAATACGCTTTTAACTTACGTGATTTATTTTTTAACCTACCAGCAAATTGGTGTTGTATCTGCCATGGCGCTTGGCTATGGCATCACCTCGATTATCGGATTACTCGTCAATCGGACCTGGGTCTTTTCTACCAAAAAAGATTTGAATAAAATTATTCCCCGGTTTTACACAACTTACGGAATAACTTGGTTGCTGAGCATCATCGCAACAGCATTTTTCAATGATGTGATCCACATCGCGGGCTTAATTGTTCCGATTTTCTCATTATTAATTACTTTTCCCATTAACTATATTCTTAGTCGCAAATGGGTCTTTGCAACCAAAAAGGAGGTGGCGTAATGGACCACGTTGAAGAAAATCCAATGGCGGTTAAGCCAAAACGAAAAATAGATTACTGGCTAGTCGGAATTCTAGTGCTTGCGGCCTTCTTATATGCTTGGAATATCTGGGAAGCCGGTAACGCCAACGACTTCTATACCGCTGCAATCACCAGTATGACGCAGAATTTCAAAAATTTCTGGTATGCCAGTTTTGATCCAGCAGGTTTTATCACCGTCGATAAGCCACCTGTAGCACTCTGGTTTATGGCCATTAGTGCCAAAATATTTGGGGTGCATGGCTGGAGTGTCGTTCTACCCTCAATTCTCTTTGGAATCGGTTCAGTTTACTTGCTTTACAAGATGGTTACGCCAAAGTTTGGTCCATGGGCCGGACGCTTGGCAGCTCTGGCAATGACCGTGACGCCAATTGTGGTTGCGGACTCTCGTACAAACAACATGGACGCCACCTTAGTCTTCTTCTTGATTCTCGCCGTTTATATTTTACAAAAGGCGACGAGCAAAACTAAACCGTGGTTAGTGATGGTCAGCTTCGGTTTAATCGGAGTGGCCTTTAACATCAAGATGTTGCAGGCCTTTATGATTTTACCTGCGATGTACCTTTATTATTGGATTGCGACTAAGTTTAATTGGAAGAAAAAGATCCTCCACTTGTTCTTGGCTACTGTCTCACTAGCAGTTTTCACATTGATTTGGCCATTATCGGTTGATCTAACGAATGCGAATAGTCGTCCTTATGAAGGAGGATCAGAAACAAACTCAGCTCTGGAACTGGCGTTTAGTTACAACGGTGCCCAAAGATTACTTGGTCAAACAACCGGTACTGGTGGAACTTTCCCTGGAATGGGCACCAAGTCCAACGAAACAGGCGCAACTCCGCCAACTGGTGGAACAGACGGTACTAACAGTTCAAATGGCACCAACGGATCTAATAACTCCAACGGCAATGCTGGTGCTGGCAAAGGAACGACGCCACCAAGTGGCACCAAAGGTGGTACCACTTGGTGGCCAAGGCGGAACGCCTCCGTCAGGAACTGGCGACGGTCAAGGAACCACACCTCCAAGTGGCACGACTAACAATGCTAGTGGTAGTGCTGAATCGGCCCCAACTATTCCAGAAGGTAATGCACCAACTGGCGGAAAGGGTGGCCAAGGTCAAGGCGGTGGAATGGGAGGTGCCGGTGGCGGAGCCTTCAACATCGGAACTGCCGGACCATTTAGAGTGCTCCAATTGGCTTTAGGTTCCCAAGTTGGTTGGCTCTTGCCATTCGCTTTAATCGGACTCATTGGCGCATTTGCCTATTACGCCGAGAAGAAGAGAAAGTGGTATCAACTATCTGGCCAACAAAAAGAATTAGTCTTGTGGACCTCTTGGTTAGTTCCAGTGGCTGGATTCTTCTCGATTGCAAGTTTCTTCCATCCTTACTACATGATCATGTTAGCTCCTGCCATCTCCGTCCTCTTCGGGATTGGAGTAGTGGCCTTGGTTAAACTGTTCAGAGAAAAGAAGAAGTCTTGGAAGACCTATCTCTTACCACTGGCCTTCCTCAGTACCGCAGCCCTTCAGGCTTGGTATGTTAACTCGTACTATCCTGTGGCAACTTGGTTGATCTTAATTGCTGCAATAATCGTCTCATTAATTCTGGTAATTGCAAAATTAAGCAAAAAAGCTTTCCAAGCTGTCATGACCGGTGGCTTGTTAACCATCCTAGTCGCTCCAACTTGGTGGTCACTAACTTCAACAATTGCTGGTGCCTCAGAAGCAATTCCGTATGCTGACCCAAGCTTATTGACTAGTGGTACCCAACAAATGGGTGGAATTGGTAACGGAACGGTCAATGAAAAATTGTTGGCCTACTTACAGAAGAACCAAGGGGATGCAACCTATCTCTTTGCTACATTAGATTCTGGTACGTCTGCACCATATATTATCGAGACTGGTGAGGCTGTCATGGCAATCGGTGGCTTTAACGGAACCGACCCTGCAATCACGCTGAAGGAATTTAAGGCACTCGTTAAGTCAGGTGAGATTAAATACTTCTACACTTCAGGCAAGTCATCTAGCTCTAATAAGATTGCTGCCTGGGTAGCTAAGAATGCTAAGGAAGTCGCTGCTTCGAAATACGGTGGCACAACTACAACCTCAGCAAATACTGAGTCAGCAAACAACGCTCAAGACCCACAAGCAAATTCTGCAGCCACAACGTCTAATGAAGCCCCAACCAACAACCAAACAGACGGTGCAAACACCAACTCAACTAGCCAACCTGGTCAAATGGGTGGCATGGGCAACCAAGGCGGGACTTTGTATGATCTTTCAGGTATTTATGATTAGAAGGAGGTAACAATATGTCAGACATTTCGCAAAAAGAAACACTAATCTCAGTCGTTCTTCCCGTTTACAACGAAGAAGAAGGGCTACCCCAAACAATTGCAACTCTAAAAGAATTTATCGCGCATCAACCAGAAAGCTATGAATTAATTTTCGTTGATGATGGTTCAAAAGACAATTCGGCCGAAATATTGCATCAAGTCATTGAACAAAATCAGGCTTTCAAAATGATCCAATTTTCAAGAAACTTCGGGCACCAGATTGCTATCTCCGCTGGTATTAGATACGCCAAAGGTGATGCAGTAGTTGTGATGGATGCAGATTTGCAGGACCCACCGGAAGTTATTCCGGCAATGATTAAGAAATGGCGTGAAGGGTATGAGGTCGTCTATGGTGAGCGATTGTCTCGTGAAGGTGAGTCAGAGTTTAAGAAGGCTACTGCGCACGCATTCTACCAAATTTTGAAACGGATTAGCTCCATCGATATTCCGGTTGATACAGGCGATTTTCGATTAATGTCTAAACGCGTCGTCAACGTCTTAAGCCGGATGAATGAGAGTGATCCCTATGTTCGTGGAATGGTGAGCTGGGTCGGTTTTAAGCAGTGTAGCGTAGAGTATGAACGCGCTCAAAGAACTGCTGGGACTTCCAAGTACCCCCTCAGCAAAATGCTGAAACTAGCTACGGACGGAATTACCTCATTTTCAACAATTCCCTTGAAGATCTCCTCCTGGCTTGGTGGCACAAGTATTGTGATTGCGTTTATCTATCTGGTCTTTGCACTAGTAGGTGGCTTTACGAGCTTAAACTTCCTTACTTTCTCATTGTTCCTCCTGGCTGGAGTAATGATGCTGACCTTTGGCATGGCAGGCACGTATCTTAGTCGCATCTTCGACTCCACTAGAGAACGTCCCTTGTATGTTGTCGCTCAGACAGATGGCTTTCAAGTCCACAAAACGGACGCAATCTCGCTTAAGCAACAGGCACATCAAGGCTAATTAAAAGCTGAATATCCAAAAAAAGAACCAACCCACGTATTTGTAGGTTGGTTCTTTTAGTGTTGTGAACGGTCTATTTTTAACTTTAAAACTTAAAACTTTAATCTTTGCTTATTCAATTTTATTTGAACCAGTTTGAAGCCTTACCGCCTTCGAGAGGTTTCTCAAGAGGGTTACCGGCACGATCGTAAAACTTACGACTGTAGCGGTTCTTCTTATTATCCCAAACGGCAACGCGATAAAGCGCATAAGCTGTAATGAGCATTGAAGCACTCCGAGTAAGGAAATTAGGCATCATCAACATGACTACGTTAACTACCACCACAATCAATGACCACCAGAAGAGGCGGTTACGACGTCCTTTTTCATCCTCAGTAACTTCTGAATTCTTATTTAACTTTTCTTTTGCCATCATGATAATTAAAACCTTTCTCAAAAACGATTTGATAATTGTCTAGTTTTCTTTAGCTGCTGCTAATTCAACGTTACGTTTCTTCATTTGTTTTGCATACCACATGAAGACAAGTAAGTAGATGGCAACTGCGCCGACTGCGTAAACAATCCAGATACCTTTATCTGACCAAGCATGTCCGACAGCGTATCCAATGAATTTCTCGACAGGACCTTCCATAGTTGTATGTGAGATCATGGCGTTCTTTGGAATACCAACGGCACCGACTTTACGAGCCATTTCAGTAACGAATGGAGCTGTAAGAGTACCTGCCCAAAGGAAGAGTGGTAATTCAAGAGCACCGATGATAATCATACGAATGATCTTACCACGAGTAACGATAAGTAAGGCTGGAGTAACACCCATGGCAACGATACCACCTAAAGGAAGGAGACGGTTACCAGGTAATACCATAGCTTCTAAAAGCATGATAGGAGCTAAAACGTTAGCTGCTGCCCATACTTCAGAACGACCAGCGATAAATGGCCAGTCAAGACCGATGTTAAATGTACGGCCGTTAAATTTCTTAGTAGCGTAATCAGCGATACCTTGTGAAAGTGGTTCTACGGCTGCGATGAACCATGAACCGATAACTGAGAATAATTCCATACATGTTGCGGCAATGAATGACAATGTGAACATTGAAATCCAACCATCAATAGTGAGGAAGTTAGTACCTGAAAGAAGTGAAATGAAGACACCTAAGTAGATACCGATTGCGAAACGTGAACCCCAGAAGCCGATTTTTTCGTTCAATTTAGCTGAGTCGAAATCGTACTTGTCCAAACCATGGAAGAACTTATCAAAGATTTTATCAAAAATCATGATCCATGGGTTCATCATATAGTTCATATGAGTAGATGTCATAGGGTTTGAATCTGGAACATCAAGTAATTCGTTGAAAGTAGGTTTCATCAAGTCTGAGTTGATGATCTTAAGAACACCGATGAAGACAACAAGTAATGTAGCTAACCAAAGAGGTGCGCCACACCATTGTGCAAACAAGGCAACGAAGGCTGAATGCCAGATATCGAAGATATCAACATCAAGTGTGTTAGTTTTGTTAAGGACCAACATAATAATGTTAACGATAACGAGGATTAACAAGAAGAACAATGTGTAAGGTGAACCCCAAGTAATTGTAGCAAGAGGTGCCCAACCCATATCTTGATAATCAAGATGGATACCAGTATTAACAACGAATTGTTTCATAGCTGGTTGGAATGCGTTGGTCAACATTCCCATAACATTACCAATGGCGGTAATGGCGATGGCTAATTTCAAACCACCTTCTAAAGCACGAGTAAATTTAACTCGGAAAATAAGCGCAATCACTGTTAAGACGATTAACATGATTGGTGCAGCGCCAAGTTTGATCAAAGGACCAAAGATTGTATTGGCGATATCAATAATAGCTTGCATTTTCTTTCCTCCAAAAGATATTTTTTGTTAAGAGCCCAAAAGCCTGGGGGACTATTCTAGACCCTTAACGATTTTTTCAACTGTGTCATAAACTGGTGTAGCCATTGCTGGGATACGGTAGAGAATTGCACCGGCATCAATAACTGGTACCTTAGGTGTAAATGACAAGTCAGTCTTAGCGATAGTCAAGTAACCATCGTATTTGTTCAATAATTCTTCGTTCACATCTTTAACCATGTATGCATCAACAGACACATTGTGGCCACGTTTCTTCATTTCTGCTTCAACAGCATCTTTGATTTGGTGTGAAGAGTTAACGCCTGCACCGCAGGCTGCGATCATTTTAATTTGTTTTGGCATGATATTTTCTCCTATGCTTGTTTAAAATTTTCCATTAAGAATTGATAGATTGCAGAAGGATCATCCATCTGGAACAATTTATTCAAATCGTCAACAGAGGTTTGACCAAGAAAATCCATAATTTGTGCTAAGATATTCGCTTGTCCTTCAGGATCGTTGTTTAAGATCATGAAGAGAAACTTAACTTCGAGTTCTTCGTCTGGCACAATCATATTGTGGAATTTCAAAGGATTAGCTAACTTGACTGGGACAACCAAGCGTTCGTTAACATATTCTCCTTCAGTATGAGGAATAGCTACATTTGGTAACTCTGTTGAAATCGGAGTGAGATCGATTCCAGTTGGATAATTAGCTTCGCGTTCTTTGACATGGGCTAAGAAGTCGTCTTTGACGTAGTTTGTTGCGACTAACTTGTCAGCCACCTCAGCAAAAACTTCATCTTGTGTTTTTGCATTGCTGACAAACACTGCGTCAGAAACGAATAAGCCGTGATTACTTGAACTGATACTAAAGACCACCTTTCCATATTAAACACTTTCGTGTGTTAATGTTTAATTTTGTTTATTTCCTTACTTAACTTATTATATCTAAGCGTTTTCAAAAGTCAACAACCCGAATAAAATTAATTAAATTTGATGTGATTTCCCTATCATATCAAGCTTTTGAATACCTTTAAATGCAGAAATAAATAATAACAAAAATGAACAATAGTGAAAATCAATGAACATAATTTGTTGAAATGGGGTCCCTTAAAGCATACTCCTTTAGAAACACAAAAAGCCACTCAGTCAAGAGTGGCTCGTGATGACTATTATTATTCGTCATCCTCATCATCGTCGTCGGCAGCAAGCACATCGTTAACATTAACGATGGCATTCTGTGCAGCGGTGATATAGTCGGGATCTGTACCAACTAGAGAACTATTAACGAACTCAATAACCATTGGGAGATTCATGCCAGTATATAACTGAATGTCACGTCCAAGCATGATTTGTTTTGAAATTGTATTTGCTGGAGTACCACCAAGTAAATCAGCAAACACCACGTAATCGTCGAAATCCTTGACCAAAGCATCAAACTTAGCCAGGAAATCTTCTTGACCTTCTGAAGGTAACAGAGGAATGGCATGGATATTGTCCTGTGGACCCATGATCATTTCTGCACTTTTTAATAGTTCAACACTGAAGCTGCCGTGGCTAATTAATACTAATTCTGTCATTGTTTAGAATTCCCTTTTCAATTACATTTTTGAGATAACGCCTGCTGCTGATAAAGCAACACAGACGACTAATACGATAAAGATGGCACGAGTTGAAGTCATACCCTTCTTACCAAGTAACCAGTAGATTGCACCTACAACAGCTGCTGGAAGAAGACGAGGGATGATCATATCCAAGTTGTTTTGGATATCAAGTGATACACCACCGATTTGTGGTACGATAGCAAATTTAACGTTAACCATAGTTGCAACCAAAGCCCCAACCATGAACACACCCATGATAGTAGCTGCGTCTGTAATAGCGTTTAATTTGTCTTGCATAGTTGTAACAAGTGAAATACCTTCCTTATAGGCAAACTTGAGTTGTACCCAACGGAAAACGTTAACTGCGATTTGTGCTGCGATCCAGATGAAGATACCAACTGGGTTACCTTGTGCAGCCATTGATGCTGCTAAAGCACCAAAGATTGTTGGAACCAATGAACCGAAGATTGAATCCCCGATAGCAGCGAAGGGACCCATTAAACCAGCTTTTAAACCGGCAACAGTTTCTTGTGCATCGATACCTTGTTTTTCTTCAAGAGCTAAGTCAATACCAGTAATAATGGTGTTGAAGAAGTTAGATGTGTTGAAGAATTGAGTATGTGTCTTCATCATTGATTTCAATTCTGGAGTGTTATCTCCATAAATTTTTCTCAATTGTGGCAAGATATGGTAAAGATAACCTGAACCTTGCATACGTTCGTAGTTCCAACCTAATTGGAATCCGAACAAACTTCTCATGTTAATTTGATGGAAGTCTTTATCAGTAAGTTTGTAGTTAGATTTCGTCATCTTCGATTTCCCCCTCGTCATTATTTGAGCTGGCAGCTTTAGGTGCGTTACCGATCTTTTGTCCAGTTTGGTATGAGATAGCAGCGAATGCTAAACCAAGAAGGGCGATAGCGAGCATTGGTAAACCATTGATAACTCCAGAAAATCCTTTGATTGAACCGCCAAGTAATTGTGCGTAACCAAAGACAGTAGTGAATAATGTAGTGAATGTGAAACCAAGAATTAAGTAAGCGAAATGTTTCTTAACTGGTAAGTAGTGGAGCAAGATAGCAAAACCAACGGCTGGTAATACGGCACCAGCAACAGTTAAACCATTGCCTAACCATAGAAGAGGTCCGTTAAGAACTTTAACGATTTCCTTAACAACACCAGCACCGAAGGCAAGAGCCAAACCAACTGGGATCATCCGTGAGAATGACCATGGGATCATACCCATTAAGAAGTTGCGTTGGATACCTTTGTAATCTTCAGCTTCAACTTTAGCATCGATTCTGTGAGCAAAGAATGTGTTAGCAAAACGTCCAAGAACGTCCAAACTAACCATCAAAGCAGCAACAGGAACGGCGATAGTTGCGATAGCTTGTTGTGGATCCATTTTAAGAGCTACAGCGAAGGCTGTTGCAAGTACGGCACCTGAGTTAGCATCAATTTTAGATGCACCACCGAAAGTACCAACACCAAGAACAGTCAATTGCATAGCACCACCGATAATTAAACCGGTTTTAACGTCACCCATGATGATACCGGAGATGAATCCAGCAGCAACAGGAGCTGATAGTGATGAATAAATTTGCAATTCATCAAGAATTTGATAGCCTGCGTACAATGTAAGTAAAATTACTTGCCACCATAAAATCATAAGTTTTTCCCCCTAGCCTTTTCTTAGTAGGTTCATGAAGTCTGAAGCTGTATCACTAGGCACCATTTGGGCTGTGAGTTTAACACCAGCAGCATCGAGCTCTTCAAAAGCCTTTACATCGTCGTCAGTTACGTTGATTGAATGCGTAATTGAACGAGTTACGTCAGACTGTGACATGTTACCAACGTTAATTGTTTCGAACTTAACTCCCAATTTAACCAATTCCAAGTATGGTTGTGGGCGTTTTGCTACGATGAACAAACGTTGTGTGTCATATTTGCCAGCGAGTAAGTTTGCAGCAGCTTTCTCAACTGGTAAGACACTGAGTTTTACGCCTGCAGGTGTTGCAAGCTTAAGACCACTTTTTTCTATATCGTTCTTTGCAACATCATCGTCAACAACCATAATACGTGAAGCATTAAGTTTTGTTGTCCAAAGATTTGCAACTTGGCCGTGAATCAAACGACCATCGATACGAACACCAATAATACTCATATCTATTCCTCCCAAAGAATAATAGTCTAAAAACCGAAGCAAAATGTTTAGTAGACCGCTCGGTTTCACTAACTATAATATCATGAATTAGGAAAAATGAAACCGTTTTTTTCAAAAAAATGAATGGGGTTACAACCTTGTGTAATTCACGTTTGCATAATGAAATACGCTAGTGGTTGGTACCACAAGGTTTACATACTTTTTTTAACTTAATATATTAAGAAATTTCACAAAAAAAGAACTGGTATAATCCAATTCCAGTCCTGATATAAAGCTATTATTATGTTATATATTAATTGTGCTGAACTTGATTTTAAAGAAGTCCCATTTCTTATACGCAATTACATATTCACCGATTTTATTATCTTGTTCCGATAGATAGGTTTTCTTTGTCTGCTGCACTACAGGCTCGCTAAAGCCGATGTTTAGGAGGCGAGAGATCTCCGCATTAGGCGGCGTGACTAGCTCATCAATTTCTTCGAATGGTTCATCGAAGAGGTGGATGCCATAATCGTCGATAAATCTCCGATAAAGCGATTTGAAATCGTCTTTACTCTTGAGCTTCTCGTTGACAAATTCCTGTGGAATATAAGAATAGTGCACCATAAAGGGAATATTCGAGACGGTCCGCAGACGAGTGAACCTATAATAATAGTCAGTTTTCTTCAAATTCATCTCTTTTAAGATCTTTGGTTCGTTGCCTTTTTGGATTTCGACCACAGAAACATTATCGTGATCGTAGGAGCCGGTGAAGACTTCGACGTCACTGAATTGGACGAGGCGACGCTTGCGCGAACGGGACACGAAAGTACCTTTACCCTGGTAACGTACTAATAAGCCTTCTTTAACGAGGTCCTTAATTGCGCGAATGACGGTAATCGAACTCACTTCGTACTTTTCTTGTAATTCTGATTCCGAATAGAAGCGATCGCCATATTCAAATTTTCCGTTTAGTATTTGGTTCTTTAAGTCATTTTCAATGACTTGGTATTTTGGCATTCCCATGGTTAGCTCCGAGTTAGTCGAGATAGATCTGTTTTAAAGTATCTTTCTCGTCCTTTCCTATATTAAGGATGTTTTTGGTATAGACCTGTACATCACCGTAGTTCTCATTAATCGTTTTAACTGTCTCAGCAAGATAGCGTTCATCGACGCTCATCATGGCTTGAATAGACTGAATAGCTGCCGGCGAGACATTGTTTTCTTCAGCCGTCTTGGTTGTTTGATCATAGTAATCCTTGTTGTTCAAGTTACTAGTTAAGTAATCTGTTTTGATTGTTTCGTAATCCACGTCGAGGGCGTTCATTAATAAGAAGGCACCAACACCGGTCCTGTCTTTACCGGCGGTACAGTGGAACAACAACGTGCTGTCGCCCGTGTTTGCCAAAAGATATTGGAAAAATTGCTTGTAGGCATTTTGGGAATCCGGATTAACGGCGACATTACGATAAACTTCCATCATATGGTTGAAACCATAATTAGGATCTTCGGAAGCTAATTCAATTAGGTCGCGAGTGTTGACGGTACTCTCGGTTAAATCTTGGGAGAAGACTGGATTGAAACGGTATTCTGCCCCAGCAGGTACCCGGTCGGGTTGGTGTTGTTGTTCATCGAGGGAACGGAAATCAATATCTTGTTTGACATTGAAGTTCTTTAATAGGTTCAAGTCGTTTTCTGACAAGTCTGCCAGATGGCCCGAACGTAACAACTTGCCATGTTTAATTTTCTTGCCAGCACGATTGACATAACCGCCAAGTTCGCGGAAATTTCGTCCATGTTTAATTCCAATTAAATTATTCATTCAACTATTTTCCTCACTTCTATCATCTACTTAGTATAATATCAGATAATTTAATATAATAAATGTTTATCACTCAAATCAGCACTTTTCATGGTTTTTCCTAGCAGTCTGTTATGTCACTCTTGCGTTTTATGGTAAAATAAAAGAAAAGAATGGAGATGATCATCTTGGCAGCAGACTATCAAAATATTTTAGTACCAGTCGATGGCTCAGAATCCGCAGAACGAGCTTTCGACAAATCTGTCAAAATTGCAATTGAAAATGGCGCTCACATAGATATCTTAAATGTGATTGATACCAGACAATTTATGGGCGATCTACAAGATTCACTAATTGGTGGCGATACTATTTATCAGATGACACAAGACGCTGAATCCTACCTACAAAACCTTTTGGCTTTTGCGCAAGAGAAGTACAATTTTGATAAAGTAGATTATCACGTACGATATGGCAGTCCGAAACGAATAATATCCGTTGAATTTATTAAGGATCATAAAAACGATTTGATCATTATGGGTGCAACTGGATTGAACGCAATCGAACGAATGTTGATGGGTTCGGTCACAGAATACGTGAACCAACACGCTTTGAGTGACGTTTTAATTATTAGAACGGACCTAGAAAACAAGAAGGTTGCGAAGAAATAAAAACGGTGGAATTTCAGTAAACCGTTTTTCGTTAAACTAAGATTAAAAAAAGATGAGTTATCCAAGGTGGGCCGAAAATATTCGGTCCACCTTTTTGCTATGATTAAAGCGGAATCATGCTTGAATGTTCGGTTCTGGAATTCTTAAAATCAGATTTATACAACATATTGTGATGGGGATGAGCTATACTTAACAAGGAACGTGTTTATTAATTTTTTGTGGAGGGAATTAACACATGAAGTCACTTAAAAAAGTGCTTGTTGGTTTATTAACTGTAATGGTTGCAGTACTCGTTGCAGCTTGTTCTAACGGTAGTTCTTCAAAGACTACTTCGAAATCTGGTTACACTCCTAAGAGTTTAACGGTACAATTCGTACCTAGCTCACAAGCTAACACGCTTGAAGCTAAAGCTAAACCTTTAGAAAAGCTTTTGAGTAAGGAATTGGGGATTCCAGTTAAGGTTAGTGTTTCGACTGACTACAACTCAATGGTAGAAGCAATGTCTTCTAAGAAAATCGACGTTGGCTTTTTACCACCCGATGGCTATGTAATGGCACATAAACGTGGAGCAGCAGATGTTTTACTCCAAGCTCAACGTTTCGGTGTTAAACAACCTGGTGGTAAATCAACAGGTAAACTTGTTGATAGTTACAGCGCACAAATCCTTGTTAAAAAGGGTAGCGACATCAAGACCATCAAAGACTTGAAGGGCAAGAAGATTGCTGTTCAAGACGTTTCTTCAACTAGTGGTTATATCTTCCCAATCGCTGAATTGAAGGAAAAGGGTGTTGACCTTGAAAAAGATGCTACTTTAACAACTGTTAAAGGACATGACCAAGGTGTAATGGCCGTTCTTAATGGCGATGCTGATGCAGCCTTCACTTTTGAAGATGCAAGAAACATTGTTAAGGGTGATGTTCCTGATATCATGACTAAAGTACTTCCAATGTACAAGACCAAACCAATTCCAAATGACACAATCAGTGTTCGCTCTGATATGTCTAAGAAATTCCGTACTAAATTACAAAATGCATTCATCAAAATTGCAAAGACCAAATCAGGTCACAAGATCGTTTCAGAAATTTATAGCCATGAAGGTTATGTAAAATCTAAAGACTCTAATTTTGATATTGTACGTGAATACAGTAAAGAAATTGGCCAAGAAAAATAACAATTTAATTGCGAGCTTGGTGTAAATTGTTCCGTTTACGCCACGCTCGTTTTTTTGTGGGATAATGGTACATAAATAGCAAAAGTAGCTACTGTTTTAAAGAGAACTTTGCTAAGCTTGAGGCAAGCTTAGTAAATCGGAGGAGACTGTAATAATGGATAACAAGGCCAAGCCAGTAATTGAATTGAAACATGTTTCAAAGGTCTATCCAAATGGAACTGTGGGACTTAAAGATGTAGATTTAACAATCAACCATGGCGAGTTTGTGGTAGTTGTTGGTTTATCTGGTGCCGGGAAAAGTACACTTTTGCGCGCGATTAATCGCCTGCACGACATTACAGAGGGTGACATTTTAATCGATGGTGAATCGATTACGAATGCCAAGGGAAAAGAATTACGAATGTTACGCCGTGATATTGGCATGATTTTCCAAAGTTTCAACCTGGTTAAACGGGCATCTGTTTTACGCAACGTTTTGACCGGTCGGGTGGCCTATTACCCAACTATTAAAACAACGTTCAACCTTTTTACTAAGGAAGACAAACAAAGAGCATATGAAGCCTTACAACGGGTCGATATGGCTGAGAAGGTCTACAACCGTGCTGATGAATTAAGTGGTGGTCAACAACAACGTGTTTCTATTGCACGAGTTTTGACGCAAGCACCAAAGATTATTTTGGCTGATGAACCAGTTGCTTCGCTTGATCCAAAAACTTCTCATAAGGTTTTGGATGATTTAAAGAAAATAAATACAGAACTCGGAATGACAGTGCTCGTTAACTTACACAGTGTCGAATTAGCAAAAGAATTTGGGACAAGAATCATCGGTATCCGTGCTGGTGAAATTGTCTTTGATGGTCCGGTCAGTGAAACTTCTGATGAACAAATTCGGGAGATTTACGCGGGTCAAGCGGAGGTTGAGTAATGGAAAAATCCCATTTAGACTCACTACCCAAAAAGCCACTTCGGCCAACGAAAATCGCGTTGACGGTGATCATGCTGGTCGGTTTGGTTGTTTCAACCATCGCGACTGGGGCAGACTTCGGGATGTTCTTTGCCAACTTCGGCGAATTTACCGTTTTGTTTAAGGAAATGGCGCACCCAGATTGGTCGTACGCATACTACGTCGTCGATCCTTTGATTGAAACCATCAAGATGGCTGTTCTGGGCACAGTAATTGGTTCAGCAGTCGCTTTCCCGTTTGCCTTATTGATTTCAAGAAATATTGTTAAAAATAAATTTGTGACCGGGATTTTTAGATTTATTTTGAATATCGTCAGAACAATTCCTGATTTGTTACTCGGTGCTATCTTCGTTGCCATCGTGGGTATTGGACCGGTTGCTGGTATCATCTCGCTTGCAGTCTTCACCTTTGGGATGGTTGGCAAGTTGTTCTATGAAGCAATCGAAACCATCGACGAAGGACCAATTGAGGCCTTGACTGCGGCTGGTGCGAATAAGTTTCAAATTATCCAATTCGCGGTCTTCCCCCAAATCCAAACTTATTTCATCAGTTACACGATGTACGCTTTTGAAATTAATGTCCGTGCTTCAACTGTCTTAGGTTATATCGGTGCCGGTGGTATTGGGATGTTCCTCCAAAGAAGTCTCAGCCTTTACCGTTATGACCAAACAGGCTTGATTGTCCTTGTCATCTTTGTGGTTGTGCTCTTAATTGACCATATTAGTAATATTTCACGGGAGGCATTGATAAAATAATGGATATGAAACTTTTACCAGAAGCCCCTCAAGCAACTAAGAAAAAAGTACAAAAATGGGCCATCATTATTGCGGTCGCGGCTTCAATTATCTGGTCGTTTACCGGAATTCCGTTTGATGGCGTCAAAGATAATGCTGTGAGCGTCACGAAGGCCATCTTTAATGGCTTGATCCACCCCGATTGGGGTTACGTCTGGCGCGGTGATGGCGAAGATTTAGTAACCACACTTTTGCTAACAGTAGCGATTGCGTTTCTCGGGACGTTCATCTCAGCTATCATCAGTCTGCCTTTCGCCTTTTGGGCAGCAAGAAATAAAAACAGTCACCTGAACTGGCTAGTTTCTGGATCCGGTAAGATTTTCTTATCTTTCGTCCGGACTTTCCCAGAAATCGTGTTGGCCTTGATGTTTACTAAGGCTGTAGGACCCGGTGCGTTTGCCGGTGTCTTGGCCGTTGGTTTCCACTCGGTCGGGATGCTCGCCAAATTATTCGGTGAAGCAATCGAAAACTTGGAACCAGGACCAAATGAATCGGTTGTCGCAACTGGTGGCTCGAAGTTTAACGTGATTATGTTTGCCACCATGCCACAATTATTACCAGAACTAGTTTCTAATACGTTGTATCGTTTTGAATTAGCGATTCGGTCTGCTTCGATTCTTGGTATCGTTGGTGCCGGTGGTATCGGTACTCCATTAATCTTCGCTTTACAAACTCGTAGTTGGAGCAGGGTTGGGATTATCCTGTTAGGGATTATCTTGATGGTTACCTTGGTCGACTTCATCTCAGGTTCAATAAGGAAACGATTGATATAGAAAATCGAGCTGTGAAAGAACTCGGTTATCAATTGAGTATCAAGATAAAAATTTGCCTATCCGTAATTAAGGATAGGCAAATTTTTGGTTTGAACGGAAATTGATGAGTTCTGGAACGCGTCAA